>NZ_JBSYHW010000025.1:0-35875 GCF_056108345.1 Cyanobium sp. NIVA-CYA 375
TGGAGGTGACCCAGTCGCAAAACTGGTTCCACGCAGAAGCGCCTTGGCGCTGCTGAATAGTGGTTGTCATGAGAACGGTTTGGGGAAGGGCTTACCTGATCTGGGCCGGAAGGCCTTGCAGGAGAGCAGTAGGTAGGTGCGGGGCGGAAAACCGCTCGCTCATCTGAACTTAACACCAGTTCACATTTGGCAGCCAACCCAGAGGTGCAATTAGACGACAGCAAAGCTGATGGCACCGATAAGCCTGGCTAATCACGCACTATCCGGTGGCCGCTGCAAAGGGATTGGCATCCTGCGCCGGGTCAGATTTTGCTGGTTTCAGTGAGCGGCGCAGGGGGACCGTTGTTGCATAGCCAAACAGGATCCGCACTCAGGTAACGACCGCCAACGGAACCCTGGTGCCGCGGAATATCCAGGCACAGCTGACGCGCCGGGGATATCGCTCCACCGCGGAGCAGCCAGTCCAGCCAAGTTCGCTTTGATAGCTCATGCCGCCATCCTGGCCGAACCGGGTCAGCGTTACCAGCGTTCACCGCTGCGGCATTCCTCGATCACCGAAGTGTTGAGAGACATGGTTGCTTGAAGCTGGCGCAGATAAGTGGCCAATGCAGAGCGATCCAGCTTGCGCAGAGACTGCAGGCTCAGGCGGCCGCCTAGTCCAACGAGGATGTCGATCTCATCGTCTTCATGAAGACCGGCCTGATGCAAGCAATTCGACTGTAGTTTGATACCAAGGTTATTCCGCTCAGCGGCGGATCGCCTGCGGGAAGTGCTGGCTGGGGTCAGCTAAATGACTTTGGGGCTTGGACTGGGTCAAGGAAAGCCTCGGGCTTTCTACGTTCGGTTTGTGGTTTTCAGTGCTGCAGATGCCGCCCGCTCAAGCCGGTGATCGTGGCCTACATCGACGGCGGCGGCATCTCCAAATCGGAGGTGAGCCGCCTCTGCTAGGGCTTTCCCGCGTCCCCATAGGCGGAGCCTTCTCCGCAGGAATAGCGGGCCAGGACATGGTTTCTGCCCCCATGTAGCAGTGTTCTTGATCCAGGCCCTTGAGCAGATGCTCTCCCACTGGCAGCGGGTCATCGAAATGCTGCGCAAGCAGTTCCCAAAAGCTTTGCCGGTGATGGACGCCGCCCGTGACGACGTGCTGGCCCACTCTTGCGCAGAAGACATCGTCTACCTCCACTAACCGCAGGACCACTGTCGCGAGGTATGGAGCACCAACCCGTTGGAAAGGCTGAATCTCGTACCGCGAGATGCGCTTGGCAGCGCAGTGATCAAACACCGCACCTAAGTGATGGGCATCTTCCCCAATGAGGCTGCGATCGTGCTGCTAGTGGGCAGCCAGCTGCTGGAGCGCCGCCGCTTCTTCTCCGAAGAGACCATGGCCAAGATCCCGGAGCACGAGGAGCCGTTGGAGCTCGCTGATCGTGATCCGGCCGCCCAGCCGGCAGTAAGCACCAGCTGAAGCGGACCATTACCTCTCACGCTATATGTAAAACTCCTCGATCGCTGAGTAGAACAACTAGCTTCCAGGTAGTCATCCACTAGCTGTTCCTCTTTGCTCTCCGGAAAGGGTCACAGGATCTCCTGAATTACATCATTCGGAGGGGCGGTGCCTGCCGCAGGATGTATTCAGGCTGAGGTTGTGACTCAACAATGTGAGCATGGCGATAAGCCTGGCGAGGTATACAAAGGAACATAAACTCCAGCACTTGGAGGGTCGGCTTGGCGAAGTGGCTAGGGAGCTAGTTGAATCGAAACGGCAACTCAAATCGCTCTGGAAAAATAGTGATGGTTGGTTCTTAGTTGGGACCCTTGCCCTGGCTTGGCACAGTTTTTACCTCTTTCATGTGATTCCATCTGCCCGAACTGTTAATAGGATAGGTGTTCTCTTCAGATCAGGGAGAGGAAAATCACTGGCTTGGAGCTTCTGGTCCTGGACGCGGCCACCACTCCCTCTGCCAGGCAAGTTGAAGCCTCTCCAATTCGCTCACCAGGGGGCTTGATAGAACAGGGCAATGCGTCGTTACAGCGAGGCCAGCTTGATGGTGGCTTCTGCGAACTGTCTGAAGAAATCAAGCCCGCAATGGCTCGACTTTCCTCCCAGCGGAATCCCTGGTCATCCCAGGCTTTTTGATCCTCGATTGGTTCGAGATGGGTGAGTACGTGAGTGCGGGGCAGCGCCGTGGCGATTTCTTGCTCAAGCTGGTCACAGAGGTCATGGCCTGCCTGCACCGTCCAGGCGCCTGGCACCAGCAAGTGGAAAGATACGAATCGGCGCGATCCGGCTACCCGGGTGCGCAGGGCATGGAAGCGGATCTCCTCCGTTTTGTAGGAGTCGAACAAGGCCTCTAGCGTTACTTGCTCGTCATCAGGCAAGGAACGATCCAGCAAGCCGGAAGCGGTTTCGTGGAGCAGCCTCCAGCCGGCGATAATAATATTTAGTGCTACAGCGAAGGTAATCAGTGGATCGAGGATCGTTAGCCCGGTGACCTGCACCAGGCCAATTCCCAGCACCACTCCGATCGAGGTCCAGACGTCAGTGAGCAGATGGTGCGCGTCGGCCCGCAGAGTGATCGAGTGGAAACGGCGGGAGCCTCGCAGCAGGATCCAGGCCACCAGGCCATTGAGGGCGGTGGCCAATAGGGAGAGAGCCAGTCCGATTCCCAGTTGCTCCAAGGGCTCGGCTGTAGCAGTCGGCCAACAGCGGCGTAGATGATCGCTAGGGCCGCCAGTACTATCAGCACACTTTCCAGACCGCTTGAGAAGTATTCGGCCTTGAAATGGCCGTAGTTATGACTTCGGTCGGCCGGTTTGGCGGCCAAAGTGAGTGCCCAGATGGCACCAAGAGCTGCTACTAGATTTACTACGGATTCCATCGCATCGGAGAGCAGCCCCATCGACCCGGTGAGCCGCCAGGCCGCCGTCTTTAGGACGATCGTGGATACCGCGGCTGCCACCGATAGCAACATGTATGCCCGCGCAGATGCAAAGGCCATCGGAACGGGAAGGGTGGCATCGGCATGATGGCGCCATTGGCGTAGAGGCGCTCAGTTTCTGAAATCGTTTGATTTCAGTTGATTCTTAGTGTGCTCTCCCTGCTTAATTGCAGCGCGTCAGATAAATCTGGTGGCGTTTTTTCCCCAGACTCATACATGGCCAGAATTTCCTCCTAGGTAGTGATGGAGGCCAGCTGGGTCCAGTACTCGGCATCCAAATATTCCCTGGCGTCAAAACCGCTCGGATACTGCCGATAGGCAATGGACTGAGCGTCTCCCACCATCGCCAGGTTGATGTTGATCTCGCTGACCACTTCGGCCCCCCTAGTGGTCCCGGATCGTTTCGCCGTCGCCGATCGAGAGCAGCTCTCCCTTCAGGGCATGGGCCGAACCTGACACCGGCAAGGCAGCCGGCAGAAGCTGCAGGAGGGTCAGCCAGCGCGAAGTCATCGCTCAAACCTGCATGCCCGCGATTTCGATGCACTCAGTAATTCCCATCGACCGCTCTTCGCTTCTGCAGCAATCCCAATCGGGTTCAGCTGAACGCCAGCTTCTGTCTCATCTCCAACGCATACCCGCCCCTGCAGCAGCCTGATGGCCTGTGCGGCGCCAACATGCCTAAGTAGGCTATCGCGACGTCGCTGCTGTGCTCCTCGCCATCGGCTGCAGGCTGGAAATCCGCTGCCCCGCGGCCACGCCCCTGCTGGCCCTGGTGCATCCCCACGCCAGCCTGCTGCCAGAGCTGCGCAGCCCTGAACGGGTGGGGCTTAGCCCGGATCGCACCTATGAGCTGCTTACCGATAGCGCCGGCAACCGGTGGAGCCGCCTGATTGCCTCCGCTGGTGTCACCACCTTTAGTTATGAAGCCCGGATCGAGCAGTCCGACAGCAGCGATCCCGTGGTTGCTACTGCCACGGCCTGTGCGGTGCAGGCGCTGCCGGTAGATACCTACCCCTTGCTCAACCCCAGCCCCTATTGCGACACCGCCGCGCTGATGGCCTTTGCCTGGCAGACCTTCGCCGCTGTGCCAGCCGGCTGGGTGCGGGTGCAGGCGATCTGTGACTGGGTTCACGAGCACATCCGCTTTGACTACCAGGCCGTGGCCCCGGAGAAGAGCGCCAGCGACACCCTGCGAGATGGAGCGGGGGTGTGCCGCGATTTCGCCCACCTCGCCATCACCTTCTGCCGCTGCCTCAACATCCCCGCCCGCTACTGCACCGGCTACCTCGGCTACACCGGCATCCCCCTAGGTGAGGAGCCTGTGGATTTCTCCGCGTGGTTTGAGGTGTTTCTCGAAAACCGCTGGCATGTATTTGATGCACGGCACAACATCCCGCGCTGCGGCCGGGTACTGATCGCCCGCGGCCGCGATGCCGCCGATGTGCCCTTTTTGCGCTCGTTCGGGGCCCATGAGCTGCTGGGGTTTGCGGTGACTACCGAGCCCGTTGAAACCGCTAGCCAGCACCCTCTTGTGCAGCACCCCCCTGTGCAGAGCTCCCTGTGCTGATCAGCTGGCTGTCCGCTGCCCCCGGGGTGTGTCAAATGGCGCGGGAGTAAGGGCTCAATCAGCCCTAAGGTAAATTCACTATCTCTTCATCACGATGCCGTTAAGCAGCGTCAGTCAAGGGGCCAGGGTCACACTGCAAACCCTGCCCGCCCATCCGGTGCTGGTGCAGCGACTGCGGGCGCTGGGGGTGCAGCCGGGAGCAGAGATCGAGGTGGTGCGCCGCGGCAAGCCAGGCGGCATCCTGCACCTTGCCTGCGGCTTCCTGGAATTCATGCTGCGCCACGAGCATGCCCAGGAGATGGAAGTGGGCCCAGCCTGATTTACAACCCAAAGCCCAGCAGCCGGCCACCCTGGAACACCACCAGGGCCATCAGCCAGGCCAGCAGCAACGACCAACCCAGTGACAGCAGGGCAAACGACCGGCTCTTCGATTCCTGCAGCTGGGCGGCCACGGTGCCAAGGCAGGGGGTATAGAGCAGCACGAAGGTCATGAAGCTGAGCGACTGCAGCGGCGTGATCAAGCTGTCAATCACACCAGCCAGGTCCGTCTCGCTGGTTTTGTAGATCACGGCCATCGCCCCCAGCAGGATCTCCTTGGCGATGACACCAAAGAACAGCGACACAGTGAGCGCTGGATTCATGCCGATCGGGGCCAGCAGGGGCTGGAACAGCCGGCCGATCCCATCGGCGAAGGTGGCACCATTGCCCTGAACGGCACCAGGCGGCAGGTTGGTGAGCAGCCAGATCGCCGCCGCCCCCAGCACTATAAAAGTGCGCGTGGTCGCCAGAAAGTTCAACGTCTGCGTCCAGCCCCGACGCAGGATCGTGCTCAGGCTCGGGGTGCGATAAGGCGGCAGCTCCAGCACGAAGGCCTCCTGGGAGGGGTAGGCGCGCTTGAACAGCAGCCCAGTGATCACCACGGCCACGAAGCTGAGCACATAAAAGCCGAACACCACCAGTCCTGGTGCCCACCATGGTTTTGGGAAGAAAACGGCGGCCATGAACAGGAACACCGTGAGCCGGGCCTGACAGAGGGCAAAGGGGATCACCAGCATCGAAAGCAGTCGCATGCCCCGGTCGCGGATCACCCTGGTGCCCAGGATCGAAGGCACGTTGCAACCGAAGCCGATCACCTGGAGCACGAAGGCACGGCCATCCAGACCGATCCAGCGCATGAAGCCATCCATCAGGAAGGCAGCCCGCGGCAGGTAGCCGGAATCTTCCACCACGGCGAGCACCAGGTAAAAGAGAAAGATGATCGGCAGGAAGGTGGCCACCGTGCCCACCCCCAGCCACACGCCATCGACCAGGAAGTCGCGCAGAAAGGGCGGTGCATTGAGTGCCGCCAGAACCGGTTCCAGGATCGCGGTCTGGAGCCAGTCGATGCCGTTGCCCATTAGGTCCTGGGCTGGCGGACCCACCGCAAATAGCAGCTGGAACAGCGCCAGCACGATGCCCAGAAACAGCACCAGACCCACCAGCGGGTGGAGCAGAACCCGATCCGCCAGACGGGTGCGGCGGTTGATAAATCGAGGCGGTAGCTGCACATGCCGGGCCAGCAGCCCCTCCACCCAGGGCTGGGGTATCTCGACCAGGGCCTGATCCAGAGCGGCTTCTCGAGGCTCTCCGCCGAGCCCCTCGCCCAGCCGGTGCACTCGCCCGATCAACTTGTGAATGCCCTGGTCGCGGCGGGCACTCACGGCAAGCACTGGCAGCCCGAGGGACTCAGCCAGGCCGCCGGTATCGATTGTGATGCCGAACTGCCGCGCTTCGTCGCTCATGTTCAACGCCACTACCGTCGGGATGGCCAGGGCTTTGAGCTGCAGTAGTAGTCGCAGCTGGCTGGCGATCTGGGTGGCGTTGAGCACCACCAGCAGCAGGTCCTGCGGCGTGTGCCGCAGGAAGCGCTGCACCACCGCCTCGTCCTCACTGCTGCCGCTGAGATCGTGGATGCCGGGCATGTCCACCAGCTGGTAGCTGCGGCCGCTGCGGTCTGCCGGCATGGCGCCGCGCAGCAGCTCCACCGTGAGGCCGGGCCAGTTGGCGATCTGAGCGTTGCCACCGGTGAGCCGGTTGTAGAGGGTGGATTTACCTGTGTTGGGCATACCGAGCAGCGCCACCGTAAGGGCACCGCCCTGGCTGTCCTTGCGGCGACCAGGATGGTTAGCGGTCATGGCAAGGGAAGCAAGAGGACCAATCAAGTGGGGCCAGGTAACCCCAAGGGAACCGCTGGCCTGCACCTCGGCAGCGAGAGGTGGGCATGGATCGCCTTGGTGAGCTCTTTGATGACCTGTTGACTTTAAAGATGGTTTAACATCATCACACTTCTATATTGACTGATCTGACCGAAAGGGCGGTTCGGCGGAGCGTGCCTATTGCTACGCGGCGAGGTTCAAACGATCTGGCAGCTGGGCGCACCGAAATCCAGCACAAACTGGTCTTCGGGCTGCGGGCTGCTCAGCGGCGCGGTGATGCTGAGCCTCCGGCTGCTTTTGCTGTTGCGCTCAGGGTGGCTGATCTCAACGAGCTCTGCAGACCCGCTGCGGGGATGGCAAGAACTAATCGGCTCGAGTCACCCCGCCTTATTAGGCGCCATGTAGGGCCGCCACCGCTGCCGCACCGGCTATCAGCCGGGCTGTATCTCCGGCTGTGAGCGGCACCTCCAGAGCGAGGGGCAACTCGGCTCGGGGCCTGGGCTCCAAACCAGCCAAGTCGAATTGGGCTAAACCGGCCGGTAATACCTCCTCGCCAGCGGGCACCAGCTCGTTGCTGTAGTTGGCCAGCTCCCAGGCGCCACCCATGCCATCGCGCAGCTGCAGGGGCCGGTCGTGGTCGAGCTGCTGCGTGCCGGAGCGATCGGTCAGGCGGAGACGCCGGCCGGCCGGATAGGCCGGATCGCCTTGCTCCAGCAACGTGAGCGACCAGACGCGGCCGGCCTGATCCCGCAGCACCCAGGGCTGGGCCTCCGTCCCCTGGGCAGCCCCTGGTGCCAGCAGTAACCCTGCAAGCAGCAACCCAAACAGGCCTCCAAGTCGCCAGGACCGCCGCGGGCATTGAGCAGAAACACCCATGATCAAGACCTCTCGTATCAATAGTTTCACGTTACCGTTATATGCAGGTAAAGAGTGCACCTCTTCGCCCGCCATACACGTTTTCTCGTCATGACCACAACCTCCATCACGCGCTCCAGGGGCAACCCCTGGGAGTCCTTCAAGGACTGGATCACCAGCACCAACAACCGCCTCTACATCGGCTGGTTTGGCGTGCTGATGATCCCCACCCTGCTGACGGCCAACATCTGCTTTGTGATCGCCTTCGTGGGCTCCCCGCCCGTTGACATCGACGGCATCCGCGAGCCCGTCTCCGGCGGCCTGCTCTACGGCAACAACATCATTACGGCCGCGGTGGTGCCCAGTTCCAACGCCATCGGGCTGCACTTCTACCCGATCTGGGCCGCCTCCAGCCTCGATGAGTGGCTCTACAACGGTGGCCCCTACCAACTAATCATCTTTCATTTCCTGATCGGCATCTTCTGCTGGATGGGGCGTGAATGGGAGCTGAGCTACCGACTCGGCATGCGCCCCTGGATCGCCGTGGCCTACTCCGCTCCCGTGGCCGCCGCCACTGCCGTGCTGCTGGTGTATTCGATCGGCCAGGGCTCCTTCTCCGATGGCATGCCACTCGGCATCTCCGGGACCTTCAACTTCATGCTGGTGCTGCAGGCCGAGCACAACGTGCTGATGCACCCCTTCCACATGCTCGGTGTGGTGGGCGTTTTCGGCGGCGCCCTGTTCTCCGCCATGCACGGCTCGCTCGTCACCAGTTCCCTGGTGCGGGAGACCACCGAAACCGAATCCCAGAACCGGGGCTACAAGTTTGGCCAGGAGGAGGAGACCTACAACATCGTGGCCGCCCACGGCTACTTCGGCCGTCTGATCTTCCAGTACGCCTCCTTCAACAACAGCCGCAGCCTCCACTTTTTTCTGGCCGCTTGGCCGGTGATCGGCATCTGGTTCGCGGCCTTAGCGGTGGCGAGCTTCTCGTTCAATCTCAACGGCCTCAACTTCAACCACTCGGTGATGGATCACCAGGGCCGGGTGATCAACACCTGGGCCGATGTGCTCAACCGCGGCGGCCTCGGCATCGAGGCGATGCACGAGCGCAACGTGCACAACTTCCCCCTCGATCTGGCGGCTGTGGAGATGACCCCTGTGGCGCTCAGTGCGCCGGCGATCGGTTAGTGGGACTTTGAATCCCGCCCAGTCGATCCTGCTTCGCTCCATGGACTGAGCAGTCAACCTGGGGCCTGGAGTGATCCGGGCCCTTCCCTCCAGAAGGGCAAGGACTGGGCCCGGGGCCTGCACGTGGCCATCAACGGGGGAGTGCTGATGCTGTTCGGCGTTGGGCTGTTGACGGCCCGGCCCGGTACCGCCCTGGCAGCAGAGGCCTCGCCGCCGATGGTCTCCCTGCCAGGGGGTGCGGCAGCACTCTCCAAGGCCTTCGTGGCGATGGAGCAGCACGATCAGGTGCGCCAGGTGGCCAGCAAGTACCGCAACCCCGACCATGCCCCCGCCAATGATCAAGAGCGTCAGGTGATCGATCTGTTCAGCCGACACCCTGCGATCAACGGGCTCTGGGAGCCGGCCGTGGCGGAACAGGGCGCCGGCCTGAACTACTACCGCCGCATCAACGTCGAGCCGAGCTGCCTGGCCTGCCACGGCACCAAGGCCAGGCGGCCGGCGTTCATCAAAGACAACTACCCCGACGACAAGGCGTTCGACCTGGCCGTTGGTGAGCTGCGCGGCATGTATGCCGTACACCTGCCGGAGGTTCAGGCGGCTCTCGCCGCCGCCGCAGGCTGAGCCACGACAACGCAAAAATTGACATACAGTATGCGTATCTCGTCATAAAAGGATCGGAGGTTCCGGAGCCATGGCCCTCATTCCCGCACGACCGTCCAGTGACGAGGTCCCCAGCCTGGGCCGTCGTCAGTTCATGAACCTGCTCACCTTCGGTGCCGTCACCGGGGTGGCGCTCGGAGCCCTCTACCCGGTGGTGCGCTATTTCATCCTTCCACGGGAGGCTGGCTTATCGGGTGGTGCCCTTGCCCTAGACGAACTCGGCAATCCGATCGCAGCCAGCGGCTGGCTGGCCAGCCACAGCGAAGGCGACCGCAGCCTGGTGCAGGGTCTCAAGGGCGATCCCACCTATCTGATCGTGGAAGGGGAGGGCGCCATCGGCGCCATCGGCCTCAATGCCATCTGCACCCATCTGGGTTGCGTGGTCCCCTGGAACAGCGGCGAAAACAAGTTTATCTGCCCCTGCCACGGCAGCCAGTACGACCCGGAGGGGGCCGTGGTCCGAGGTCCCGCCCCGCTGCCCCTGGCCCTGGCCCATGTGGTCGTGCAGGGCGAACGGGTGCAGCTCAGCACTTGGAGCGAAACCGATCCCCGCACCGGGCAGCAGCCTTGGTGGAGTTGAACAGAAGGTTCTGAACCGGCTGCTGGCCAGCCCCCTAAGGGTTCAGACAAGGGGCTATGGGTGAGCGGGCCGTTAGGCGCAGGTACCACCCGGCTGAATAGGCGGGATCAGGCTATTTGAACAAGGCTCGATCTGATTGAAGTTGGCAAACTCAAGCTGTGGAGGCATGTCGTCTTCGGCGATCATCATGTCGACGAAACGATGGTCGAAGTGAACCTGGGCGAGCGGATAGTGATGATGCGCATGGATCGGCCTCTCCAGGATTTCGTCGATACCGGAAAATGAAATCACGATCTCGGCATTAGCTGCCTGGAGCGAGTTGGCTGTTGCCCCAAGCAAAGGACTTTGCGGATCGATCGGATGCATCACCGTCCAGGTAAGCAGGAACAAGGGCGAGTGGTCGCGCAGCAGGTTGAGCGGCAGTAGGCGACGCATCCGCTGGCCTTCTGCGGAGCGCTCATCGATGGCCAAATAGGCCCGCAACTGGGCCTCGATGATGGCCTTGCGGCGCTCATTGGCCAACCGAAACATCAATGTGGGCAGGCCGTTGTAAGTGTGGACCGTGGCCTCTTGAGAGAACAGGATCCGCGCCGTGGATCGGGAAAAACGGCTGAAGACCAGCCCCGTGACCAACGCGGTAATAAACAACCCCAGCAAGGACTCGGCGGTGACGAGCAGATTGCTGTAGAGACTTGTCGGAAATAGTGCCCCATAGCCGATCGAGCCCAGGGTGTGGACGCTGAAGAAAAAGGCTTCCGCAAAGCTGGTGGTGGGTCCATCCACCCTGGCGATTCCCTGGGGATCGAGAACATAAAGACCGGCGAACAGCAGGTTGAGGAGCAGGTAGCCGGTGGCAACCAAGCCGAAGAACACGGGCCAGGGAACGGCCAGCAAAAGGTGATTGGGGTACCGCCAGTGCCGGATCCAGTTCGCCGGATTCACGGCCGAAACGATGCCGCCGTGCTTTTCAAGTCGCTCCTGGCCGGCCCTTGAAGGCTCTCCTTGGGCCTGTCCCTGCGCTCGCATGGCCATGGCAGGTATCCGTATTGATACACGTCATAATTTTAACCGCTTTATGCGATTAGCCGCATTAAAGTTGCGGTGGACCTGTTTCCCGCCCATGACTCCCCTCAAAGGCGGCGGCCAATGCCACCACAAGGTTCTGATCGTGGGCGGTGGTTCCGGTGGGATCACCGTCGCCAGCCAATTGCTAAGAGCTAGTCCCGGCCTGGATGTGGCAATCCTGGAGCCCGCTGCCGTTCACGAGTACCAGTCGGGCTGGATCCTGGCCGGCGCCGGCCTGCTCCCCTACGAAGCAACCCACCGCCCTGAGGCCGCTGTGATCCCGGCGGGCGCCGTCTGGATCCAGGACCGAGCGACTGCTTTCGAGCCCGAAGCCCAGCGAGTGATCACGGAGGCAGGGGAAACGCTCAGTTACGACGTGCTCGTAGTGGCCATGGGCCTCCAGCTCAATTGGAGCGCCATCAAAGGCCTCCCGGAGGGCCTCGGCCACCATGGCATCGTCAGCAACTATTCCTACGCCCACATCGCCGCCACTTGGGAGACGATCCGCAGCTTCCAGGGGGGAACCTCCCTGTTCACCCATCCCGCCACGCCGATCAAATGCGGCGGCGCTCCCCAGAAGGTGATGTACCTGGCCGACGAAATCTTTCAGGCCACCAGCGGCGTGGGGGTGAACACGCGCGTTGTTTTCTGCAGCGCCTTGGCCCAGCTCTATCCGGTCAAGGCCTACAGCGCCACAATCGAGCGCGTCGTGGCGCGGCGGGGCATCGAAGTTCTCCTTCGCCACAACCTGATCGAGGTGCGCCCTGAGGAGCAGGTGGCGGTCTTCGAAGTGCGGGAGGAAGGCAGGGAACCCTTCCAGGAGGAGATCTGCTTCGACCTGCTGCATGTGGTGCCGCCGATGGCGGCGCCGGACGTGGTGGCCCAAAGCCCCCTGGCGATTAAGGGGCAGGGCGGCTGGGTGGACGTGGACCGCCTTACCTGCCAGCACAAGCGCTTTGCCGATGTGTTCGCCCTCGGCGATGTGAGCTCCCTGCCCACCGCCAAAAGCCTCGCCGCCATCCGGGGGCAGGCGCCGGTGCTGGTGGCCAACCTGCTGGCTCAGCTTGATGGGCGCCCGCTTGAGGCCCACTACGACGGCTACACAGCCTGCCCGCTGATCACCAGCTTCCACAGCGTGGTGATGGCGGAGTTCGACTACAACCTGCAGCCGGTCAGCTCCTTTCTGGTGGATCCCACCCAGGAGCGCTGGAGCATGTGGCTGGTGGAAACACGGCTGTTCCCATGGGTCTACTGGCACCGGGTGCTGAAGGGGCGCCTTCACGAAAGTCGGTTCCTGAAGCCGTTCGCACCGCTGGTACGAGCACTGGGCCTTGCGCGCAAGGAAGGCTGAGCAGGGCTCGAGACGCGAGACGACCCGTAGGGACAGATGGCCCGTTTAGTCGCTGTGCGACCAGCGCAACTGTTGCCTTAGCGGCGCTCCATTGGTGTTTTTCCGCCCTGGGCGCAGGAATGGTAGCGCCCTTGGATCCATCAACAATGCGATATATGTTGGTACATTAAAATAATTTAGTTTATGATTATAGCTGGACCAAGCACTCGATCAGAGGGGGATTTCCATCATAGGCAGATCTGGAAATCCGATTAAGTTGAAATAGTTCAGATAGAGCAGGCCAAGATCATGAAATCTTCTTTTTCTACATCAACTTTTCAATGTCTGCACCGTTTCCGCCGCTTTCTCGCCCAGGGCACGGCACCGGTTGGGGGGCGAGCTCTATGAGCGCTCCAGTATCGATTCACCCGCTGGACTAAGGCTGAGGCTCAATGTGGAGTCCGAGGGGCTGAAATTGGATCATGACCGTCCGCTCGTGCTCAGTGATGGGCATGTTCAGGGTTGGAGTCTTGCCAACCGCAGCGAAGAACTTATGGACAGTGCTGATGGTGCGATCCCAGTGGGCTCATCCCAGTTCGATGCCGGATGCCTCGACCCCATCCCGAGTGAAGGCGTGCCTTTGCAGATGTGGGTAGCTAGTTCTGCAGGTGATCTGAGCTTTGCCCTTTCCCCGGGTCAGGTTCAGTTCCTCCACTCCTTGACTGAAGCTTGCGCAAACTTAAGTTTGGCTTCTGTGGACGGCACCACTCGGATGCCACCATGGACGGGAGGAAGCGAGACTTCGCCGGCGGCTAACGGCCGCTTCCTTTCTTCTTATTTCTGCTCCAGGATTCGTAGCAAACAGATCACCATGCTCTGCTGGGACACCCAGACCCCGTTGCAGCTGCTAGATCGACCAAGAGAGCTACTCGTCGATGTTCATGCTCACGTTCATCGGCGTGCTCATTCCTATCATGCTCTTTTACAACATCTATAATTATATGGCCTTTCGAGGAAAGGTAAGTGCTGAATGAACTAAGCCAGTTGCCTTCCAGCACGATCAACGAACCTAGAGTATCGATAAGCCATCTATGTATAACTTCCGATCAATCTTGCTGGCAGTTGCACTCAGTCTCTGCCTGCTGATCTTTGCGCCTCAGGGCGCCTCTGCGGCTGCCATTGACTCCGCAGTGGAGCAGTACCTCTCCAACCTGCCGAGCGATTTTCACGCGATCCGATCGGTGCCAGCCCTTAAGAGCCTGCTCGCCAGCGGCAACGTGCTGCTGATTGACGTGAGGACCCCTGCTGAGTACCGGGCGGGATACATTCCCGGAGCCATCAACAGACCGTTGAACGATCTCGGCCGCTACGCGGCTGAGATTTCCCCAGAGCGCGAGGTGGTGTTGTATTGCTCCAGCGGCTTTCGCTCTGCCATGGGAGTGATGGCGCTGCAGCTGGAGGGACGCCACCAGGTGAAGGGCTTTGCACCCAGCATCGGAGGCTGGAAGGCGGCTGGTGAACCCGTGGTGACGACAGAAGGCGCGTAGGCCTGGGGGGGGATGCCCCTGTCCCATGGCATTCGCCGGAGATCAGGAGCTATAGGCAGGAGTGCAGCGAGCACGCCAGGTCACAGTTACTACGATTTAACGATATTGTTATTAAAGCAGCTGCGGCATATGTTCAAAAGCCGTTGCCTCTCGTCCACCCTGCACGTTTGCCATGACTGACGCCACCATTCCGGGCACCGTTCCGGCAACCCAGCCGGGCTTCCCCCGCATCAAGGAGCCGGCCCCCTATTTCGAGGCCCGCACCACCCACGGCATGTGCAAGCTCACCGACTACGTCGACAAGTGGCTGGTGCTCTTCTCCCACCCCGCTGATTTCACGCCGGTGTGCACCACCGAATTCATGGCCTTTGCCCGCGCCTATCCAGAGTTCCAGAAGCTCAACTGCGAGCTGCTGGGCCTGTCGATCGACAGCTATTACGCCCATGTCGCCTGGGTGCGCAACATCAAAGAGAAATTTGGGGTTGAAGTCCCCTTCCCGATCATCGAGGACCTGTCGATGAAGGTGGCCCATGCCTACGGGATGATTCAACCCGGTGCTTCCGACACCTCAGCAGTGCGGGCCACCTTTGTGATTGACGACAAGGGAATCCTGCGGGCCATGGTCTATTACCCGATGACCAACGGCCGCTCGATCAACGAATTCCTGCGCCTGGTGCAGGCCTTGCAGACCTCCGATGCCCATGGCGTGGCCACCCCTGAGGGTTGGCTGCCTGGCGAGAAGGTGATCGTGCCGCCGCCGGCCGATGCCGCCGCCGCTGACGCCCGCATCAACGAGGGCTACGAGTACATCGACTGGTATTTCTGCAAAAAGTCGCTCTGAGCGCGGAGGATGAGGCTGAGCTGATGCCCTGGCCGTTCCCTTGCCTGCTGCGTCGGCGCCCTTGGCTGTTGGTGGCGGCCAGGCTGGTGAGCCTTAGCGCGGACATCGGTGATCGGGTGCAGGCAGGCCAGCAGGTGGGACAACTGGATCCGGTGCTGAAGGGGCGCCTTCACGAGAGTCGGTTCCTGAAGCCATTCGCGCCCTTGGTGCGCTCGCTTGGATTAGCTCTCAAGGAGTCCTGAGGGTCCCGTTCAGGCCGATTGCGCACAGGCATAAAGGTGGTGTGGATCAGACCGCCTGCAACTGAAGCAACTGTTGCTCCAACCTTTGCCTCAGGCGCCCCTGCACCAAATTGCAGAGTTCATGCACCAACGGGTCGGCAACTGTGTATGTCAGCCGCACTCCATCACGCTGGTAGCTCACCAGGCCAGCGCGTTGCAGTTGACCCAGCTGGCGGCTGATGTGCGACTGGCTGAAACCGGTGGCCTCGATCAGGCTGGCCACATCCAGGGGACCTTCGTGCTTGAGCTGGCAGAGCAGTTGCAGTCGGGCCGGCTCGCTCAGTAGACGAAAAAACTGGCTGAGCTCTTCTAAGAGCTGGGGGCTTGGCAGGGTCCCGGCGGCGGGTGCAGCCATGGCATTGCTGTATGTCGCTTTAGACATTATGCAGCTAAAGAGGCATCCATAGTTCCGCCTGCGGTAGGCACCGCGCCCCAAGCCTGCCGCCAAAAGAGTCAGAGCCAGCACGAATCGCTTCATGCGCATAATGCGGGTATGCTCATAGCAGTTGGTGATCGATCACCCCATGGACGCCGCTGCCGCTCCCGCCCTGTCCCTATCTGCCGCTGCCGGCGGTGGCCCGCTGCTGTTCCGCCAGCTCTTCGACGGCGATACCGGCACCTTCACCTATTTGCTAGCCGATGTGACCAGCCGCAAGGGGGTGATCATCGACTCGGTCTTCGAGCAGCACGGCCGCGATCTCTCCTTGATTCGTGAGCTGGGCATCGAACTGGTGGCGTCGATTGACACCCACGCCCACGCCGACCACGTGACCGGGAGCTGGCTGATGTACGAGGCCACCGGCTGTGAGATCGGCCTGGCCGCCGTCGTCCGCGCTGAAAACGTCAGCCGGCCCCTCTCCCACGGGGATCGAGTCGCCTTCGGCGGTCGCTCCTTGGAAGTGCGCAGTACCCCAGGCCACACCGACGGTTGCATCAGCTTCGTGCTCGATAACCAGTCGATGGCTTTCACCGGAGATGCCCTGTTGGTGCGGGGCTGCGGCCGCTGTGATTTCCAGCAGGGCAATGCCCACAGCCTCTGGACCTCGATCACAGAGCAATTGCTGACGCTGCCGGAGTCGTGCCTGCTCTACCCAGCCCACGACTACACCGGTCGCGCCGTCACATCCGTGGCGGAAGAAAAGGCCTTCAACTCAAGACTTGGCGGCAACGCTACCGAGCGGGATTTCGTGGGTCATTTGGAGAACATGAAACTTCCCCACCCCCACAAGATCGCCGAGGCGCTTCCCGGCAACATGCGCTCCGGCAAATCGCGCAACACAGCCACCGCTCCCGCCTGGGCGCCCCTGGCGCGCAGCTATGCCGGCCTACCTGAAATCACACCGGCCTGGGTAGCGGCTCACCTGGGGGACCTCACCGTGCTCGATGTGCGCTCCACAGAGGAATTCAACGGACCCGATGGACGAGTGGCCGGCAGCCTGTTGATCCCTCTGCCGGAGCTGGAAAGCCGCACCAGCGAGATCCCCACAGGTCGCCCGCTGGTGGTGGTCTGCCATTCGGGTAGCCGTTCGGCCCTGGCCACCCAGCAGCTGCTCAAGGCCGGCCGCCAGCAGGTCGCCAACCTCCACGGCGGCCTGAGCCGCTGGGCTGCTGAGGGCTACCCACTCGATGGCGCCGTCCAGGCATGAAACCTGCCATCCCCATCTGATTCCACCCTGACCTTCATGGCCATGACCGCCACCCCCACCCGCATCAACCCCCACGATTTGGCCGACCAGCTGGCTGCCCGCGAAGTCACCGTGATCGATGTACGCGAGCCGATGGAATACGCCTCCGGCCACATCACCGGCAGCCTCAACATTCCGCTGGCGCGCATTACCCAGGCCGATCTGCCTCGCGGACCCTTGGTGCTGGTCTGTCAGAGCGGTAACCGCAGTGCCAAGGCCTTGAGCCAACTTCTCCAGCAGGGCCACCCCCACCCGGTGGCCGACCTGATGGGTGGTCTGCCCGCCTGGCAGCAGGCCGGTTTTTACGTGCGCAAGCTCAAGGGCGCCCCGCTGCCGTTGATGCGTCAGGTGCAGATCGCGGCCGGCAGCCTGGTGCTGCTGGGGTTGATCCTGAGTCAGACGGTGGCGCCGGGCTGGATCTGGCTGAGTGGCTTCGTGGGCGCCGGCCTCACCTTCGCTGGCATCAGTGGCTTTTGCGGCATGGCCCAGCTGCTGGCCGCCATGCCCTGGAACCAGGTGTCGATCGGATCACAGGGGGAATGATCACCTCCCTAACAGTGCTGCTGCTCTCGGGTGGTGCCTTGATCGGCTTCCTGCTGGCGGTGTTGGGGGCTGGCGGCTCGATCCTGCTGCTTCCCCTGCTGGTAAGTGGTGCAGCCTTGCCCACCAAGGTCGCCGTACCGCTCTCACTGCTGGTCGTCACCCTGCTGGCCCTCGGCAATGTCGGTCCCTACATCCGCCGCCGCCAAGTCGCGATCAAGCCAGCCCTGATTCTGGGTCTCCCGGCCCTGGCGGGCAGCTTGATCGGCGGCTCGCTGGTGAAGGCCGGTCTCATCCCGGAGCAGGTGCAGCTGGGGATCTTCGCGGCAGCGGCTTTGCTTGCGTCCTGGCTGCTCAATCGCCGGAGTGCTTTGAAGCATCCCCCCAACGACGGACGCCCAGCCGGCTTGTCCATGGCGCTGGCCAGCCAAGGCGTGCTGGTGGGTCTACTCACGGGCATCGCAGGGGTCGGCGGTGGCTTCGCGATCGTGCCGGCCCTGGTGCTGCTGGCTGGCCTGCCGATGCAACTAGCCAGCGGTACCAGCCTGGTGCTGATCAGCCTCAACTCTCTGGTGGCTTTTGTCGCCCTGGGCCACTGGCCAGCAGCCCATCTGCCGCTGATGTTGCCGTTGATCGGCGGTGGCGCCATTGGCGCGATCATCGGCCAGCGTCTTGCGCCCCACCTGCCAGAACTGCGGCTGCGCCAGGGGTTCTCAGCACTGCTGATCGGTTCGGCCCTACTCACCGGCTTTGAGGCCTGGGAGCGCCATCACCGTCCGCTCGCTGCTCTGCGGACTGCCGCCAGTCGCCAGGTTGCTCCGTTTCCATCGGGGTCAGTTCGACCTTTCTCTTCGTCTTCGCCAATGCCGGCCCACCCTGCTCCAGATCGTGCCACTCAGGATCTGATGGTGGAATTCCACGGCACTCCGGCTCATGGGAACCCCAGCTGCTCCTCTGTCAGCACTTTTATCTGGTGACGAATGCCAGAGAGAAAGCCATTCCGCTCCAGCAAGTGGAGGCCGACTTCATCGTCAACACCAGCAGCGACTGGATCGTGGCAAGCGTGAATGGAGACTCCCGCAACCTGCCCGAGTCGGAGGGCAAACTAATCAAACTAACCACCCTTACAAAGCCAGTCGCCGATTCCACATCCAGGTGCATCATGGGGCTCTGTCCAAGCTGTTTGGGGCGCAGCGCGTCCACTTCCGGTTCAGCGTCGTCCGTCAAACGACATCCTGATGCCCGATGCTCGTCTTGATCAGATCGTTCTGATGGTGGCCCTGAAGGCTTCGGACTGCTGATCAACCTGGCGGTCTGCACTGGCCGTACCAAGCAGGTGAAGGCACAAAGGATCAGCGACTACCTGACAGTTCATGAATTCAACCCTGCAGAGACAGATATCGTGGAATCCGAGTGGCATCCCGAAATACTACTCTAAACTCTAGCAAATCTTACATAGACGAGTGTTAGGCCATGATTGCTGCACCTTGCTGGCCTCACTGAATAGCAGTGAGTCCGTCAACGGCTACATGGAGTAGCAAGAAATTGACGAGCTCAATGCTTGGCACTCGCGCAATTGGTTCACTAGTTTTAACCAGTGCTTCCACCTAATGAAGGGGCGTGTGGACGGGCTAGATGCCAAGGTGGGAAAATTGGAGGCACAGCAGTTATCGACTAACACCAAGCTCTCAGGCCTGGCCACCTTTGCGTTAGGTGGTATTGACTACTCCAGTGGGGGCAAAAATAACATCCAGGATTGCTGCGGGAACCTGATATCCGCCCGCTCAAATGTCACCATTAACTACGATGCACAATTTACATTTTACACCAGTTTTGCAGGCAAGGATTCGCTTCGCGCAAATGCCGGGTCGGCTCAGCTAAGTTAGAAGTCGCTTTTGAGTAAGATGCAGGTCTCAATATTCTAGGTATTGACAAGCTATTCTATCAATTCCCTACTGGCAATCAATTTACTGCAACGGTTGGCGCACGCGTTGGCCAAGAAGACATGCTGGCTATCTGGCCTAGCGAGAAGCCTGCCGCCTACAGCAATTACCTGGGCGTAGGTGCGGGTCTTTAGTGGCGAGACAATGGCTGGAGTGTGAGTGCTAATTAAGCCTCTGCTCTCGGCTCGGATTCAACCAATGGGATAATTGCTGAGGATGCCGTTGACATTGCCATATTTCAGAGGCTGGCGATAACGATACAAGTTGTGCGCTGGCGGAGATCAGACGAAATACACGTCCTAGTCAAAAGGCTTGGCGGGCAAAAGATGCCTTGCAGAATCCAAAACCAGATGGACAGAACACAAAGCGGTACTTTTTTTGATCAAGTGCGTAACGGACGATTGGGTCATTACATGACTCGCTTATCAGTGATTTGAATGTGGGTGCTCAGCGCATGGCATCCATAGAGATCCCATGGCATGAACCCCTTTGCAGCCAAGCTCCTGGGCTTTTTCTAGCGCTAACACCTTGCTGGGGTAGGCCATCAAGTTTTCCTGGACTGGTCGATTGCTGTGGTGTTGGTGACTGTTGCTTGGGCTGAATGTCCAAATGCCCATGGCATTCATGCCTGCCACTAGCACGCCCATGCCAACCACGCAGGCATTGATAACGCCCATTCCAACTACCCCAACGCTGACTACGCCCATGGGCACCACGCCAATGCTCACCACCCCCATTGGCACGATGCCGATCGATACGATGCCCAAGGGAGCTACGCCAATGGCAAGCAACTTAGGTTTGTCGCCGCATTGGGCCATATCAGTTAAGTGATTAGCAGGTAATTAATTAACTTATGGAATTTAATGGGGTGATTCACTGGGCTTGGAGGGCTGGGACTCAGCATGTTTGGCGCACGGCATCCACTGGGTACCCATGCTGTGGGCTCCGCTGCAGTTGAAATGCAGCCTGGCGGCGGTTTCCGCTTCCGCCTTTGTTTGGTAAAGAGCCGGTACGCCCTTTTGGCTTGCGTTGCAAGCTCCAGCCAGCAGCAATTGAGCCGCAATGGCACCGATCCCCATCGCGGCAAACTTCCGGGAACTCATCGTCAGGACATTGAGCAGGCAGAGAGCAAGAAATGGTCGACTGTAACCCTAATGCCAATCTCCCCTCAGCAGTGGTTACTGGAGGGATAAATGCGTTTTTCTCGGTCCTGGCTTAAGTTTAATATGTCCACTAGATGGAGGGTTGACCGATGGCGCCCCTGCCCCTTGCAGCAGCTAACGACGCTCCCGGTCTTCGGATTGGCGAGATGGCCAAGATCTCCGGCCTTTCGGTGAAAACGATTCGCTTTTATTGCGATCAGGGCTTACTGCACACAGCCCGCTCTGAGGGTAGATACCGTATATTCAGTTCCGAAAGTATTGCGGAATTGGAAATCATCCGGGCTTTGCGATCTATGGATGTACCGATCGGCGAGTTGGCCCGGATTCTGGAAGTGCGCCGTGCAGGAGTTTGCAATTGCTCGGTACTCAAAGAAAGTATCACCACCAAAATGAACTCCATTGATTCGCGCATTCAAGAGCTTCAAGCGATGAAATCTGAGCTAGCTCGCTTACTATCCAGTTGGCAGGACTGCGGAGGCGCAAAATCCGAGAATACTGCTCAAAACTGATCGGCTTTCTCCAGGGCCTACCAGCTATCAAAAGCGCCGTGGCAACGCCAACCAACTGGCCACAGGCCGTGCTCTTAGCCGTGGCTCAAGAACCTGGGCAGCTAAGACTTCCAATTGAACACCGCATCTCTTGACGCGATCATATCGGCAGGTAAGGATCATGACCTTGCTCCCATGCAGCCGGTGGACGAGCTGATGTTCAGCATCGATGCGGCGCAACCAGTAGGCCGAAGGGTTTTCACGCAGCAGCTCCGGTTTGCCAATGCCCACGAATTGATCCCGCAAGAACTCTGCTTTCGCCAATATCTACTGGGATCGGTTGCCAAGCAGGTGTACTAAGTAGTAACGGCCTGGATAATCGCCAGGGTGGTCGATCCGACTGATGCGGATCCCTGAAGCCGACTGTCCGTGGAAGCGCAAGATGTCCGCTGCCCGAAACCAGAAAGCCCCGCTCCTGGGCCAGGATCAGCCCTCACATGGGCCATAAACCGCAGCAGCTCACTAAGGGCGCCATCCAGGGAAGAGGGGACCAGGGACACCCGGCAGGGGATCAAGAGTTCTTGGTTTCACTACGTTCGCCTGCTTTACCAACAGCGATCGCGCCCAGACAGAGCCCTGGCTAGAAGCAGATGAGCGTGCCAGTTGTGCTCTCCAAATGCTGGGGCGAATGCAGGGCGCTCCGGAGCTGCTGCGCAAGGGGCACTTCTAAATTGACGGCAATAATGATGGAGAAGCCTGCGGAGTAACCGGCCAACCTCCTTCCCTAGCGGTCCTAATGCTCCAGCTAGGGCCCCTATTTGAAGCCGTGCTACCGGAAGCGGCATGATTACTAGAGGATTCAACGCCCTTTTTGCGCGCTATCCCACTTGACGATCAGCGTTGGGTTGCTATTTTGATTGAGTTGGCTTTTTTCTAATGCTCACCGGATCTGATCTGCTCGCCAAAGTAAAGGAGTTGGGCGACGTATCTAAATCAGAGCTCGTACGCGATTGCGGCTATGTAAGCACCAAAAAAGATGGTGGTGAGCGCATCAACTTCACCGCTTTCTATGAGGCACTGCTAAGCGCCAAAGGTGTCAACCTCGGCACCGACAGCGCAGGCCGGGGCAAGGGTGGGCGCAGCCTTAGCTATGTCGCAACTGTTCAGGGCAACGGCAACCTACTGGTAGGCAAGGCCTATACCGCCATGCTCGACCTACAGCCAGGCGATGAGTTCGAAATCAAACTCGGCCGTAAGCAGATCAAGCTGATCCCCCTGGGCAGCGCAGAAGAGGAGTGAATTAGTTGCCGGTGTGAGAGCCTGCACCCCCTTACTCGGCTGTAGCTGCCCTACTACCTATTCCTGCGATGTCCCATGAAGTTTAAACACTGAACCAGTGCGGAGTTGCTGAACTGGTGGGGGTAATGGAAATGGGTTGCGATCCTTCGTTAATGCAGATCTGCGGCATGGCAGCAGAAACAACTCAGAGCAGCAGCATATCTGCTGATTCTTGCCGCCTTGCTACCGCTGGCTACGGCATTCGTCACCTCAGCTGGTAAGGCTGGTCACAACCGACCGCGGTGAGCTCGCTAATGATGGATGCGTCCTTGGCATTGCTTGCTGCATCTCAGGTCAGTCCAGTCCAATTCCATCAAGAAGAGGAGAGAAAAGAAGCAGATGAGAGAAGCTCTGTTCATAGTTACCCAGAGACCCGATGGCAGCTTGATCGGCGAAAATATCGCCCTACGGCTTGCCGTTAGCGGCATTGATCGTGATGACCTCCACCATGAAGCCCGAGAAGCGTTGATAAGCGCGGTCGGGCCAGCCCATGTGAGTTATCGAGTTCGTTTACTGCACGCCAATCGGCTAAATCGCTCTACTAGTGCTGGTTGCCTGTCGTGGGGCGGCAGCGCTGGTTTTGTGTAGATACAATCCAGTATCGGTTTTCTTAATCGTTGAAACAAGAAAAATGATCCCTGTTCGTGCACTACTTCTAAATAGCATCCTGCACTCGCTGTGTTCGGTGGGTGCGATGGCCTTATTGATGGCATCGCTGCTCGAGTGGGGCCTAGTTGCTGAGCAGCAAACCGGCCTGCTCTGAGTCTCCTACTTGGTAGCTGCCAGCTTTACTAGGCCCTGCTCGCTCTCGGCGGGCAATTTTGTAGCAGAATGAGCCCACCGCAATGGGTACCTCTTACTCCTTATCCATTCGCGGTCAGAATCAGGGCTATGGAACTCAATGCCGACCTCAGCCAGCGGGCAGTGCTCGACACCCAATCCCTGGACTGGAATCCCTCCCCGATGGTGGGGGTGGAGCGGCGCCTGCTCGATCGCAACGGTGGCGAGATAGCCAGGGCAACTTCTATCGTTCGCTATGCCCCCGGCAGTCGCTTTGAACGCCATCTCCATGGCGGCGGCGAGGAGATCCTGGTCCTGGAGGGTACCCTCTCAGATGAACAGGGCGACTACCCAGCTGGTGCCTACTTGCGCAATCCCGCTGGCTCAAGCCATGCGCCATTCAGCGTGGCAGGCTGCACGATCCTGGTGAAGCTGCACCAGATGCACCAGGCTGACCAGCAGCAGCTAGTGATCAACACTAATAACGAAGCCTGGGTTCCTGGTCTGGTCAGGGGGCTGGAGGTGCTGCCGTTGCATGCCTTTGGCTCTGAACACGTTGCACTGGTGCGTTGGGCGCCGGGCACTGTGTTTCATCCCCACGGTCATCAAGCTGGTGAGGAGATCCTGGTGCTTGATGGCGTATTCCAAGACGAACACGGTACCTATCCGGCTGGCAGCTGGCTGCGCAATCATCCTGGCAGCGTGCACAGGCCATGGAGTGAGGCCGGTTGCACGATCTGGGTTAAGACCGGTCACCTCCCGAAGACGGTGGGTCCGCAGGACTGATCGCCAATCGATGCTCCACTTGCAAGAAGACAAACCAGGCCGCCCAGTACTGACACCACCGTGAAAGACAAGGCGCAGTGGCAGCTTCCATTTCATTAAAAAACGGTAGTGTTGGGAGCTCTAGCATCTACGGCTCCGCCTCAGCAGACGACTAGCGAAATCAATGCAACCGAGAAACTTGGCACCAAAAAAGGAACATCAAGGCCCCTAATCCTGAATGGTTGTAAACACCGGTGAAGCTCCCTCCGGGTCAAAGTGGCTCTTGCTGGAGCGCAACAGGACACCTGGTTGGCATATCGCAAAGCATTGTCACCTCGCTGAAAAAGGTTTAAAAAAGGCTTAATTAAACGGGCCCGGGTAGGAAATTGGCTCCACATTGCCCATCCAATCGATTGCAGAACTGTGCAAGTCGTAGTAGCCCGCCACCACCACCAGCTGACCGGCGCGCACCCGATCGGTGAGCAGCACGCTGGAATGCACCAGATTTCCAGCAGCGCTGAGGGTGTGGCGCCGGCAGGATTCCTCAAGGGAGAGGTGGTCGCCATACTGCAATAGCTCCATGCGCAGCTGGCCCACCACCTGGGACAGGCTGGGCGTCAGCAGCAGTTCGGGGTGCATGGCTGCAGACACAGCACCGCAAGCCTCGTGACCAAGCACCACCACAAGGGACACATCTAAATGCCCCACCGCGTACTCAAGGGAGGCTATTGCCGCGGTGGTACTCATCGTGCCAGCGTTGCGCACTACGAACAGGTCTCCGAAACCAGAATCGAACAGCAGCTCAACCGGCACCCGCGAATCGGCGCAGCCGAGGACCGCTGCCAGCGGGTGCTGCCCCTCCACCACAGCCCGCATCCGTTCACGGGTGCTGTGAGGATGCAGGGAGTGGCCCTCAAGAAAACGTTCATGGCCCTCTTGGAGCCAGCGCAGCACGGCGGCCGGTCCGCCCGCTGGCAATGGGACAGGAGCCGGCGGGTGACCTGGTTCAGGGAGAGCGCTTGGTTCGGCCATGGAGGGCAGCCAGCACAAGTGGTGCTCTGAATTACTCATAATTGGCACCCCATCTGGCTCCTCAGGTGTTCAAAACGAACAGGTTGTGGAGATTGTCACGGCAGACTCCACCGTCTAGCGCAGCATTGGGATAATTGATTTCAAGTAAATAATGTAGAAAAGATAATGTGGAAGAAGTAAAGCTTCTCGATATGGCTTTAAAAGATCATGCCAAGATTGGCTTTATGCCTACTCATGCTATCGATATGTGGCAAGACTGCTAGTGCTCAAGCAGTCAGCTATTGCGAAGCAAATGCCGTCTGCAATAGCTGGATCGATACCGTCAATAACCGATGCTGTATAATGGGTATTAAGGCAAATAAGACGTTAGCGTTAATCGGACAGTTTGGCTTGCTGGAGCAGCTGATTCCGACGCTGCTTGTCATCAGCGGTGATTCTGTTAAAGATGAGCATCGCCCATTTGTGTGCAGGGGAGTATGGGCTCACTTCAGTGACCAGGGTCGAGTTCCTCGCGTCCAAAATTGCGGCTATTGCCAAGCAAATATTGGGATTAATCAGCTGTATCGAGCTGCATTTACGGTATCAAAAGCAGAGCCACTTCAACGCTCAGTCCTGGTCCAAAAGCCAGAGCCAGGCATGGTCCTGATGCTGCTAAGTGACGCAGACGATTGATAATGAACAGAACCGTCGCCGACGACATATTACCGTGCTCCCGCAACACCGCCTGAGATTCAGCAATCTGATCAGGTTCTAGTTCAAGAGCGTTGGCACATGCCTGCAGTAGACGAGGCCCGCCCGGATGTACTGCCCAACTGACGATTTCCGCTATAGAAAATCCCCTAGATTTTAACCACCGCTCGAGCCACGGTTTCAGCTGTGAGGCAACAGCCTCCGGCACCTGGGGAGAAAGACCCATTTCAAAGCCATGGTTGCCGATCTGCCAGTACATAAGCTCCTCAGTATTAGGTAGCACCGTGGAACCAGAAGCCAGCAGGATGGGAAAGCTTCCAGCACCACACATATCGGCAGTAGCCACCAGTGAGGCGGCCCCATCGGCAAATAGGGAATTGGCTACCACCTTCTCAGGATCCCAGCCGTAATAAAGATGTAGGCTGCAAAGTTCAACGGCGCAGAGCAGCACCACTGCATCGGCATCTGCCTCAACATAAGCCCGGGCTACCCGCAAGCCATTGAGGGCGCCATGACACCCCATAAAACCCACATGGGTTCGCTGTACCCCTGCATCAAGACCGAGCTGCTTTATCAAGGCAAGATCAAACCCTGGCGATTGGAAACCGGTGCAACACACAGTTACCAAATGGGTAATCTGGGCTGCTGCAATCTGAGAGTCTGTTAGAGCACGGACAGCGGATGCTAACGCTAAAGGTGCTGCATGGCGTGAGAATTGCGCCATCCGAGCTGCAGTACTGGGGCTTTCTTTGCCATAGAAGGACAGTGGCTCATTCCTTTTGCTAGATGCCAATACACTGGCGCGACTTTGCACCTGGGTACGGCGTAGGATTCTCTGCACTAGAGCGGTTTTGTTGTTATCGCTGGCACTAACCCGCTCAGCAAGCAGCGCAGCTTCCGTTTGATCAACCTGGTTTGGCGGAACTGCTGTACCGATGCCGCGGATATTCATGGGATGGCTACCTGGTTGAGCTGTGATATCAACTGCTCGGAGAGCACCGGCAGGTGCTTGCTGAGGGCAAAGGCCACAGCAGTTGCTGCCGGTTGTCGCAATAACAACGCCAACGCCCGGCAAGTCCGCTGGCGGTGGCCGATCTGCTGGCCTTGAACCCGCTGCCAGCGGCGTTCAATATCTGTGTTCCAGTGATCAATGCCGGCTAAAACCAATGGCACTACTGCGGCTCCGGCAGTTAAAGCCCATGCCATTCCTTCACCAGTAAAAGGTTCCACGTAGCCAGCTGCGTCACCAAGCAAAAAAAACCGTTCCCCGGATATGACCATGGCGCGGCGGCTTAAGGCGGAGGTGACCTGCCACTGGGCTATTTCCAGCCCTGGCGGAATTGCGAAACCTGCGCTATCCAGCACAACCTGGGCCGCTTCAGCTGGTCCGCAATTATCTGCTCTGCCTTTAAGGGCTTGGCGATCAAAGGCTGCTGCAACGTTGAGACAACCGTCTTCTCTCTGCACCAGCCCTACATAGCCATGTCGGCCGATTGCCATATGAATAATTCCGCTCGGATAGGGCGCTGCTGATGCCTGCAACACACATCCTGCTCCTACACGTGAGTGCCGCCTAATTAGCACTTCTGTGGCTTCGCTGGCGGCTATGCAGCGGTGGGCTAATCCAGCGGCCACTAGAACAACCTTGGCGCGTACCTGCTCGATTTGCTTGGCGCCGTACTCCTGCAGGGTGACAGTTCTTGCCCCCGAGTTAATAGGGCCCATTACTGCTGTGGTGCTGCCTCTGAAGCATGCCCCTGATGCAATCGCCGCCTCCACCAAAGCCTGATCAAAGCGTTCGCGCGACAGGGCCCGCCCACCTGGCAACGCCAATAAAGTCTGATTACCCCTGTATCCCAGCTGTAGTTGATCTAAAAGAACACCACCAAGGCGGCTAACCAGACTGTCTTGGCCTGCTGCCGCGAGAACCGCCTGGGCCTGCACATTAAGACAGCAACCACACACCTTCCAGCGGGGGAAGGCACGCTTTTCTACGAGCAGAACCTGCACTCCTTTGCGGGCAAGCTCGATCGCTGCCAGAGAGCCAGCGGGGCCTGCGCCTATCACTAAGGCATCCCAGACTTGAGTGCTATCGCCAGTGATGAAACGCTCTTTCAAAATTAATTGCGTTCCCAGCTCAGAAGATAACGCTCAGGCCAACAGTGTTGAAGCTTGGCATTTGGTAAGCCAGCCCTATGCGTCATTACCCGTACCTCAGCAATTTTAAAAGCGGCACGCACAGATAAGGGGCCATCGGTGTGAACCACCCAGGAACGACTAAGTAAGCGGGTGCCGGCCCAAGCCAATACATAGCCAAGGCGGCTACGAATCAAGTCGCTTATCAACACCAAGTGACGTGCCCGCCGGGCCATCACCTTAATTAGCTGTTCAGCGTCGGCGTCGTTGAGATGGTGAAGAAATAGGGAACAAAACACCACATCAAAATCTTTATCTGCATCTGGTGACGCCAGAGCATCAGCACAAAACAACTCCAGTTCAGCGCCGCGACGCTGGGCATTGGCTTTGGCGATTAGCACAGCCTCAGGGTTTAGATCGCACGCGTGCAGCTTTATTGCCAGCCCCCTCCGCTTGCACATCAAGGCTAGGTCGATGGAGGTGTCGCCACCACCGCAGGCCAGCTCGAGTACCTGCAGAGGCGTTCCTTCCTGGCGCCTGGCAAGCGTTTCGATTGGAGCAAGCAGGCTTGCAGCAAGGCCACTGATCCCATTGATCCGGCGCAGCCCCGCTAGAGCCCGGGCATGTTCTTTAGGATCTAGCCCCGGTTGATCCATGAATTCCGGCTGACGATCTCGCCGAACTAGTCCATTCATCATGGTGAGCCAAGATCTTACAAAGCTAGTGTTTTTGTCTTCGCATCAGGGGATACTACGGGGAAAACGTACTGCCATGCCCCATTTCCGCAGTACAGATGTCTGAATGTCATTCTTTCATGCGGTGAATCGGTTTTAAGCCATCCTCCAAGGGAGCAGAACGTGCCAATAATAAGCCCTATAATTCATGAATACGTTTAATAACCAATTCTAGTCCTTCGGCTTGACACCACAAACCGTAAATATCTAGAACATTAGGGCGTATTCCTTTGATAGGAACCTTAAGAAAGCCCTGCCGCTGTGCCGCCTCCAGCAAGATGCGCTCCCTTTTGGTAAGCCTGTGGGGAGTTCCACGACTCCCAATCCTGGCCCCAGTGGATTTACCACGACTCAACCTTTCGATATCGTCCTTGCGTGTCCGAGCCATGGTGAAATTAGTGCTTGTAGACATCTTGGGAAGCAGACTGAAAGGTTGTTTATATAATTCCAGGCTTTTATGTGTAGCGATGTCAGAGCAATATAAAACGGTTAGGGCCTTAGGTCGGGCATATTACACTATTCATGCAGTTCGCACGAGCCTAGGTTCTAATGCATAAATTAAGCAAGATGCTTCGTTTGTTTTAGTTATCAGGCGTTAATGCAATCGACTTTTGTTAACAACTCTGCCTATTTGGCAAGCTAAGCAACTCCCGTAGCAGCATGGCGCTTGCGCCCGAGCGGTTCAATCCAATCGTGCAAGACCTGATTGTGATGGATAACTCGACTGGGGATGCGGCAGCCCAGGTTGATCTGTCCTTCATCTAGCAACCGCCCGAGCCGAATAGCCAGAGCCTCTTCGTGCCTGGCAAAGGAACTCTGCTTGGCGGCAACCCAGGCGATTTCTTGTTCAGTAATGACACCAGTGGACATCGATTCCAAAAAGACTTCGCCGAGCGTCATGAGAGGCGTGTAACGATTCCGTAACATGCTGCCGCGTCATCGACCCGACCGTGGCTCGGGGGAGGGAAATATTGGAGACGAAATCAGTATCGGTAAGTGGGGTCTCGCGTTTCAGGGCCGACCGCACACCGCAATCGGTCGCCAGGTGGGGATAGCCTGGATAGAAATCATTTTCTGCTTCAGATGAAAAAAATAACGGCACCATTGCGTAGGGCAATTATTTACGGCGCAGTTAGCTATGGCGGTCTTGTTCTCATCAACAACTCAGAACTTAATCTCCCCAACATGTGGGTTGCATACCTGCCAATGTTTGTCGGTGTTTATGTGTTGACACAGTGGTTGGATCGAAAGATCGGAAGCTGATAAAAACCCCAATAGCTTATACAGCCGCTGGGCTCAATGGATGAGTATATTGTTCGTGGCACGATTCCTGTGTGAGGTTGGTTTAAGAATTTTCCCGTAGATTCTGTGCTGCAGAGACAAACCAGAAGCAGAAAGGCTGAAACTGGCAGTGGCAGGCGACGTAACCATCGCCCAGGACCCCTAAACCGATTTTGTGGGTGATCCTAAAGCCGACTAATCCTTCTCAGCAACTACACTGATCAGAATGCCAACTATCGCAGTACGGCCATTGGGGTGCTCGACTCGCTGGAGCTGATGTATAGAAAATAATCAATATGTTTTCAGTTTTGGCTGCAAGTACTACTGTGATGAACTAAATAGCCCCTACCAAAAGTCTACAATCAGTTGCATGATAATCAGCTCAGATTGACATCAGCAAGAAAGGATTGGCCCATAAACAACTTAGCGCCAAGGCTGATTGCAATCCTAGTGTGGCCATGCGAACGATCCAAGTCTCAGCAATGGTGATATAGTTGAAGGAGAAATTAATATAGGCTGCAAAATTTTAGATGTAGATATTTTAATGTAAAAAAATGTTGGTGACTGTGGGCAGATCAATACGGGTTTGCTGCAAAAGTTAATCGGTCACAAGGGTGTGGGTTGCCACTAAAATGAAATACACTCCTGCTCCTTTGACTGTACCTCCAGTACCATAACAAGGAGCTTTCGCCGACTTGCCTTTTGGTTGCACGTTGGACTCAGTCATCCGCTGGATGCTCTGCTTCTCTTGGACTCCATCGGAAATACGGGAAGAAATATATCCCCCAAATTTTATTCCCACGAATGACTCCCCCACGTGCACGCTGGCATGCGGTTTTTGATGTAAAACTTCAGATGTAAAACATCGGACTGGGCTGTCGCAGGCTGTCGCGCCCTGCTAGCAGCTGAGCCAGCGTGGTGGACTGCAGAACCATTTTGCGAGCCTTCTCAGCTTGATGAGCCAGCCCATCGAGCACCCGGAATTCGGCGTTGCTGCGATCGCCTTGCCGCTCCGCGTGTGATTCACCTTCTAGGCATTCCTCCACCTCAGAGACAGTAATCAGCTCCGGCGAACGGGTCAGCTGGTAGCCGCCCCTAGGCCCACGCACGCTGACTAGGTAACCCCCTTTGCGCAGGGAGGTGAGCATCTGCTCTAGATAGCGTTCGGGCATGCCATGCCGCCTGCTGATCTCGCCGGTCTGCACCCGCTCCCCCGTTGTATAGGCGGCGGCCAGATCGATCAATGCAACCAGTCCGTACTCCGTCTTGGCACTAAAGACCATGGCACGCCAATGAACTCGTCCCATTCTGCCAGGTAAACAACGGTTCACAGGTCGGGAATTCCTTGCGCCGACGTGCCCTGAGCCAGATTGATGCAGGCCCCACCAGAACCCAAGTCAGGATGTTGCCAATGATCAGCATCAAAATCGCAGCCAGCTCGTGAAATACTGTGCTAAATGTGATCTCAGGTAATCAGCTTGAGGGCCCATTGAATTGTCGGGCTCAGCGACGCCACCATCCAACCAAACTTTTGTGTTTAGCAAGCTCAGTCGATGGCAAGTGCGCTAAGGCTTGCTCCTAAGCCCTGAGCCGCTCCATGCAGCCCCTGCCCGCACCATCCCATGCCCTGCCAGCGGCCGATGTGCTGGTGGCCCTGCAGAGCGATGGCACCTTGGGCCTGAGCGAGGCGGAAGCTAAGCGGCGGCTGCATACCCATGGCACCAATACGCTCACAAACAGGGGCGGCAAGCCCGGCTGGCTGAAGTTTTTACTCCAGTTCAACAATCCACTGTTGATCACCCTGCTGGTGGTGGGGGCGGTGAAAGCGCTGCTGGGACACCCCCGCGATGCTTTGGTTATCTGGAGCGTCACGGTGATTAATGCCGTGATCGGCTTCGTACAGGAGAGCAAGGCCGAGAACGCCATCGCCGCTCTGGCGCAATCGGTGCGCACCGAGGTGGAAGTGGTGCGCAGTGGTGCCCGCCAGCGACTGGCGTCGGAGCAGCTGGTACCGGGCGATCTGGTGCAGCTGGAGGCTGGGGCGCGGGTGCCGGCTGACCTGCGCTTGCTGGAGGGGCGCCAGCTGCAAACGGATGAATCGGCCCTCACCGGGGAATCGATGCCAGTGCACAAGGGCACCACCGCCGTCGAGGCATCCGCCCCCCTAGCGGAGCGGATCGGCATGGCCTATGCGGGCAGCTTCGTGACGAAGGGCCAGGGCGTGGGGATTGTGGTGGCCACGGGCGACGACACCGAGGTGGGCTGCATCTCCACCTCCCTGCAGGACCAGGTGGATCTCACCACCCCACTCACGCGCAAGTTCGGCCGCTTCAGTCGCAGCTTGCTGAAGCTGATCCTGGTGCTGGCCGGGCTCACGTTTCTAGTGGGGCTGGCGCGGGGGCGCGGCGTCGATGAGATGTTCGATGGGGCCGTGGCCCTGGCGGTGGGCGCGATTCCGGAAGAGTTGCCAGCGATCGTGACGATCACCCTGGCCATAGGCGTGAACCGCATGGCCAGGCGGCGGGCCATCATCCGCAAGCTGCCGGCCGTGGAAACCCTTGGCAGCACCACAGTCATCTGCTCCGACAAGACCGGCACCCTCACCCAGAACCGGATGACGGTGCAGCACCTCTATGGGGGCAGCCAAGCGATGACGATCGAGGATCTCTGGCCGAACTCGGGCCGGGCCGGCCCCACGAATGTGGCCCTACAGGAAACCCTGCTGGCGGGCCTGCTTTGCAACGACGCCCGACCGAGCCGCCGTGAGGGCCTTGTCGGCGATCCCACCGAAACGGCCCTACTGGTGGCAGCTGATGCGGCCGGAATCGACCGTCAGGATGCGCTGGAGCGCCATCCCCGCCGCGATGCCATTCCCTTTGCTTCCGAACAGCAGTTCATGGCCACGCTGCACGGCAGCGAGCGCATCTTGGTCAAGGGCTCAGTGGAAGCCGTCCTGGATCGCTGCAGCCGGCAGCTGAATTTCCTAGGCCAGCCTGAAGCCCTCGACCGAACGGCTATTGAAGCGGCCGTGGGGGCGATGGCGGCCCGTGGGGAACGGGTGCTGGCCTTTGCCATTGGCCAAGCAGAGGCCTCCCAGCACCAGTTGGAGCACCACCATGTGGCAAAAGATCTGGATTTCCTCGGTCTGCAGGGGATGCTGGATCCACCGCGCCCCGAGGCGATCCAGGCCGTGGCAGCCTGCCAGGCGGCAGGCATCACCGTGAAGATGATCACGGGCGACCATCTGGAAACGGCCCGCGCCATCGCCCGTGAAATTGGCATCGGTCGCTCTCCAACCGCTGAAGCTGAGCAGCTGTTGGCTATCGATGGCCGCCAGCTAGCCGAACTCGGGCCGGATGGCATCGCCGAGTGTGTCGATCGGGTAGACGTGTTTGCCCGGGTGACGCCGGCCCAAAAGTTGCAACTGGTGCAGGCCCTCCAGGCCAACGGTGAGGTCGTGGCAATGACCGGCGACGGCGTCAACGACGCGCCCGCCCTCAAGCAGGCCGACATCGGCATCGCCATGGGCGCCGGCGGCACCGAAGTGGCGCGCCAGGCCGCAGACATGCTGCTCACCGACGACAACTTCGCCACGATTGAAGGGGCGGTGGAAGAGGGCCGCACGGTCTACCTCAACCTGCGCAAGACCCTCGCTTTCGTGCTGCCTGTCAATGGCGGCGCGTCGATGACGATCCTGCTGGGGGCCGTGTTCGGCACCGCCCTGCCGGTCACCGCGCTGCAGGTGCTGTGGCTCAACATGATCTGCTCGCTGACAATGTCGATCCCCTTGGCCTTCGAGCCCGTGGCCCCCTGGTTGATGCAGCAACCGCCCCGGCCGCCGCAGCAACCCCTGCTCACCGGCCGCTTGATTCGGCGGTTGCTGGTGGTTTCGATGTTCAACTGGATGGTGATATTTGGCCTGTTCCTCTGGAGCACAGGGCGCGGCAGCGACCTGCCCCTGGCCCGCACCATGGCCGTCCAGGGGCTAGTGCTGGCCCATCTTGTTTATCTGGTGAGCATCAGCCAGCTGCGCTCAGCTCTGCAGGCCGTGCCACGGCTGGGCTGGGCTGCCTTTACCCGGGCTCCGGCGGTGCTGCTCGGCATATCTGGCACGGTGGCGCTGCAGTGGGTTTTCAGTCAGAGCGCGGCGATGAATCGCTTTTTTGGCACCGCGCCGCTCAATTGGGAGGAGCTGGGTATCTGCGCCTTGCCGATGCTGCTGATGCTGCCAGTGGCCTGGCTGGGGGAGCGACTCGACCCCACCGATGGCTAATTAATTGCTAAGCCCAGTCCGACTGGGCCATCTATTTAAGTTGAGATCTTGGAGATCAATGCGGCTGTGCTGATGTCCTAAGCGCAATTATTCAAGCCCTGGACCCAGAAGCGGCAAGCCAGTTGGCAGGTCTGAACGCCAGCATCGGTACATCAGGGCATAATGCCTCTTGCGGGCCTGGCTAGAGGAAGGGGTACTGGGTTTGAGACCTGGATTTCCGTGCGTTTGATCCTGGAATCCGATGGCGGCTATAGCAAAGAGGAGTCTTTGGGGTTGGCGCCCAACTATGTTTTGTATGCCATAAATCTATCGCAAATCCAAACGCCACTTAGGTGGCGGTGATTAGAAGCCTGGTTTCGCTAGTGGAGCTCATGGCTCACGCTCGCAGCTGTAGCGCTCCACGTTGCCGCGCAGCTGAGCGAAATCTGGATGATTTGGATCAAGTGCCTGCCACCACCAGCGGCCATCGGAATAACTGGGCACGCCGGCATTGTTGGTGCGGGGTAGTTGAAGACTCAATTTGCGCCAGTGCAGCACCATGAAGGCTCCGGGCACCGTATCGGCGTTGCTGTTGGGGATGTCTGTCGCATCCACTGGGCCATTGAAGGCCAATGCCTCCAGCGGCTCGCCCTCACAGAGGAAATGCTGTAATGCACTGCTGCTTGCATCGGCGCTACGCGCCGCCAGCAGCATCAGCAGACCCAGGGCAATGGCAACCAGCTTTCTGAGCATTTCCTATCTCTTGTGGTAGGCAGGCAATATCCACACTGGCAGTCGGTTAGGGCATCGTCATCACCCATCGGCCTAGCTGGGGCAGCGCGTCGTGTTGGTGGTCTTGGGGTCTTGCTTATCGCGCAGGCTTATTGGGCAACCCGCCGTTGCAGTAGTTAGCTGCGCTCCAGCCACGCCAACCCAGCCTCCTAGCACTTGTTCCACCGTGAGGCTTGCTCAGCGACGGGGGCAAGCGACATGGCAATCGAGACTGCGCTTGCCGTGTCAACCAAGGCCAGCACTGGGAAGAGGTGGGCGTTGATCATTTCGCGAACGCTGAGCTTCCGTTCGTCGTGATCGGGCATGAGAAGCATTGAGAGGGAAGCGTATCCATTGTGTATGCCCCTTGCTGGATCGCCTGGCTCCCCGGGTTCGGGAAAGTTATTACCATCCCCAACAGTTGCCCAGCGACAATTAGATGGACGGGGGCGTTTGGTCGGTGTTCTCCGCACCACCCCAGCCATGGCCACTCCCTTTGGGGTCGAGTTCTTTCACGCTGGAGCCCAGCCGCATACGGCCCCGACTACTCCGCCTCCAGCAGGGACGCGTGGAGCACGTCCATAACTTTATGGACGATTTCCGTCTCCAGCTCCTCCAGCTTGAATGTGTAGGCCAGGCTGGTGAGGATGTTTTGTTCATCTGGCTCGAGAGGCCCATCTGATCGCATGATTTCAGTAGCCACTGCGTAGGCGGTGTGGCATTGCTGCGGACTAAGTGCTCCAGCCGCCTCAAGCATCAAGTGCTGGGGCCCTTCGGCGCGAAGATCGGCCAGAACCGAGTCCAACAATTCCACCATCTGCATTTCAGCAAGGTCGGAGAAAGGGGCCCTGTAATCCAGGGCATGTCGCAGAGCGCGTGATCCAGCTGGTGTAAGCACTCCGTCCCAGGAGACAGCGGCAAGCGCCACGGCGACAAAGGCCCGCGTTGGATCCATTGGAGAAGGCGGAGTCGCAGGATCTCCAACAGGTGGAAGCGTGGACGTCATGAGGCGAATGGGGGGTAAGAACTAGATGAACTTGATTCCGGCGGGACCGCAGAAGCCGATTGCGGAAGAGATCTCCCGACTTGGAGCCGTTGGCCTTGTCCTTTCGGCGGCAAGAATGCTTCTACACTCCAACATTTTCTTTTCGTAACCGTTCACGGGGCGTGCCGGCCTGACCTTGACATGACATAGGCAGTCACCACTTCATGATTGATGCGCAGCT
>NZ_JBSYHW010000026.1:0-35219 GCF_056108345.1 Cyanobium sp. NIVA-CYA 375
ACAAGCAATGGAGACGGCCAGACAAAAAGGCACAACTAAGCGGTTGTATCTTGCCCAAGGCGGTTTGCAGGACCGGTTGGACCAACAAGGTTCAAGCTCTGGTTCCAGGGCATCAATCAGCTGCAACGTTGCCGCGCGCACCGCTTGGTGCGAATTTGCTTAGCGCACCTCGCGGTGCGACCTGCTCGCTATTGCCGATCAACCCTCCAGCACATAAAAGTTGCCGCTGAGGTTGTCCAGGTAGTAGTCACCTGGATTAGCACCACCGATCGTCAGCGGCGGTGGTCCAGCACCGTTAAACCACTGAGTGCCGCCGTTACTGCCAGGCGGCATGGCCCAGGTGCCATCAGCGCAAAGGAACAAGGCGCTTGAGCCATCGCTGGGCGGCACACCACCAGCACTGCTGCCGCCACTCCAGGGCGTCAGGCTCCACTGCTGGGTTGCGCTGCCGTCGTATGCAGCGCCACTTAGGCCAGCACCAGGGATCAAGGGCAGCACAGAGCCAGGCGCTGTTCCACCGCCTCCTCCATCGGGTGGTGGGGTGACCTCGGGCTGCCAGATCGGACAGCCCGCCAAGCTCACCAGCAGCGTTGCCGTAACACCGCTGCCGGTGAGCTCTGTTGTGATCGTGTATTCCCTGCGGCTGGTGTAGCCGTGCCGCAGCCGGCCGTTGCCATCGCCGCCAACGGGCCAGGGCAGGGTCTCCGTCACCCCATCACCCCAGTCCACCGTCACCGCATTGGGGGGCGTGGTGCGTGGGTTGAGTAGTAGCTCGATCGGGATCAGCCCGCCCGACTCCGGGCCAGCCGGCTGCCAGCTCAGTTCCAGATCAGCCGCCGGGATAGGCGCACGGCCAAACCCCAGCTGCTCCCAGCGCTGCACCTCATTGGACGGCACCCACACCGCCTCACCAGGACAGCCAGCAGGCGGCAGCAGGCGGATCAGCTGCGCGCTGATGCCACCACTGCTGATCGCAACGCTGGTGCGCATGGCAATGGTCATCTGCTGAACCTCGTTAAATCAGGGGGTCATCCAGCAGCAGATCAGGCAGTGGCTGCTCAACCGGTTGCTGCGCTAGTGCTGTGGCCTGCTCCACCAGCTCTGCCTTGGTTTGGCTGCCATCAAGCTCGACGCCATAGACGCTGTAGCAGTGCTCAAGGATCTGCGCCTTGGTCATGGCCTGAAAATCAGGCGCTGCTACTGGCGCAGGGGCTGCATCTGGCTTGGGGTCTGCTGCTGGTTCTGCTTCCCAGTCCGCTTCTGGCACTGCTTCTGGTTCAACAGCAGGCACTGACTGAGCTACTTGTTCGGGCTCTGGTGCGAGCGGAGCAATCAAATCGATCGCACCAGTTGGTGCGACAGGTAGATCTGCTGCAGCCTCTTGCAGCTGCCAGCCCAGGCTTTGCCAGCCGCCTAGGTGCACCGGCCATATAAAGCGGTGCTCTGCTCCAGCACTGATCCGCACCATTCCCTCAGGAATGGCTGGATCACTTAGGTCATGGCGCACAGGAGTCACCATCAAGCAGGAATGGTGGCCGTAAGTCCCACGTGCATCCCCTCTGGGGTCTCGGGGCTCACCTCCGCTTTGGCAAAGCAAACTGCTGGCAGGTCCACATCGGCTAAATCAGCAGCATTGAGCTGGATGTCACGTCCACTGATGAACGCCTCCACCCGCCCCCCTTCTGCTGGTAGCGCAACGGTTGCTGCAACCACCCAGCTACCGGTTGTGCCATCACGGAGCACAGGCGCAAAGGAAACCTGAATTTCAACAGCAGCAGCAGAGCCTGGGTTACTTGCTACTACTGAGAAGCGTGATGCCGCATCGAGCTTGGTTGTAAGCAGCACCTCTTCTCCAGAGAGGAAGGTGCGCTCCAAGTTGCGTATGGCGCTGCGGTTAGTCCAGCCCACCAAGGTGGTCTCCGCATCGAGCAAGGGATTGCCGTTCATGGCTCAATTAGCAGGGGTGATGTTGAAGAGGCGGCCAGCAGCGCGGCTTTGCAGCACGGCAAAGCCCACGTACCAATCGACGCGGGTGCGAAACACCGGGGCATCAGGTACCTCGCCCAGGTCCCGCACCGAAATGCCATAGCGGCCCTGGAAAGGGCCCTGCAAACCAGTGACGCCTTGATCACCAAAGGTGCAGCAGTAAATCGAGCTGGTGCCACCCGCCTCGTCGTAACCCATCACCTCAATGCCCTGGGCATCGCGGTCAACCGTGACGAGCTCGCAGTCCTGGTAGCGGTGCACCGTCATCCCAAAGGAGTTGGTGCTGGTCTGATACACCCCACCACCAATGGAAGCGCGGGCCATGGCATTGAGCTGGCGGCGCATTGCCTTGCTCATCACCAGCACCTTGCTGCCGCCATAGGCATTCACCGAATCGATCAACTCATCGAGGCGATCAAAATCAAGCGGTGCACCAGGAGCAGTGCTGGTGCCAGCACCGCCATTGCCGGCGTTGTCGATTGCCATCGCATCGCCTGGCTGCAGGCGCTTACTGAGGCCGTCAAATGCCCTGGGGTTGGCGCTGCTATCACCATTGATCACTGTTGCTTCCAAGGTGAGTCGCATGGAGCGCACCTTCATCTCGATCTGGCTGGCCCGGGCCTCAGGGCCCATCAGGTCAACAATCGAGCGGTCCACATCCACGTCACCACCAAAGAGGTGCACCGCTTCTGCGCGCTGGTCCACCACGCCATAGCTCTGGGTGTAGCCCTCGTTGACAGCGCGAAAGCCAACTGATGGCAGCTCCTGTTCTGCGGAATAGAACAGACCGCTGCCGGCAATATTCATGAACGGCAGCTGGGCGAGCAGTTCGCCCTCTGAAAACGTCTTGAGCACAGCTAGATGCTCAAGCCTGTTCTCGTATTTGGCTGCCTCGATCAAGGTGAGGCCCATGGCACAGGGGGCAGCGCCCCGGGGAGGTCAGGGGCTATTGCCGAGCACCTGTCCTCGGCGGCGCAACCACGATCTCGCCTCTCCTCAGAGTTGCTCCAGCGGGGTCTGCCGGCCTGGAAGTGTTTCGATCGCTAGTCGTCTGCTGCTCTGATAGCTCTCGAAAACCAGCGCCAGCACCCGGCCGATGAAAGAGCGCGGGCGTTGGCGCTCGCAAGTGGCCGAACTCCAGAGCCGGCGTCTGATCAGCCAGCGCTTGATCGCTTCTGTAAGCCGTCCGCGGCGGCTTGCGAGCCAGAGAGAGCGCTCCAGTTTCTGTCGCCTGAACTTGCGGCGCTGGTGGATCTCATTCATCACGATGCCGTGCAGCTCCCATTCCACAGAGTTGCCACACTTCTCCCTGTAGTGGGCATCGAGCGCCAGCAGCTTCTCGTCGTCGAGATTGCGCGTCAGCTGGCAGTAGAGCTCGTGGCTCTCAGGAGCGAGGCACATAAGCACTCAAACGACCTGCTCCCAGTCTGAGCTAAAAGCAGTGGAGTGGAGGTGCGGCAACAGCAGAGGTCTGCCCTGCTGTTCATGTCCGCAACTCCGACTGCCACTCCTGCTGCCCAGGCACCGTTCACAGCTGAACGCTGGCAGCAGTTCTGGAACGCCTGGAAGGCAGAGCCACAACAACTCGAGGGGATTGAGCAGTTGCGGCTCGCCGTCATTGCTGCCAACCCAGCGATCCTCACCGAGGCCGCGCCCTGGCGGCAGACCTTCTCGTCGTCGCCGGCTCCAGAGACATCAGCCCATGCCAATCCCTTGCCGGTGGCCTGGGAGAACCAGAACGACAACGCATCAGGTACCGGCTACCGCGAGTGCTTCTCCAGTAGCTGCGCCATGCTCGCCCGCTACTGGGGCAAGGTCAGCTCGGACGACGAATACAACGCCATCCGCGCCAAGTACGGCGACAGCACAAGTGCAGAGGCCCAGCTCTCTGCTTTGCGCTCCCTGGGGCTGACGGCGAACTTCGCGACCAATGGTGATCGAGCAGAACTGGAGCAGCAGATCAACCTGGGGCGGCCGGTGGCCGTGGGCTGGCTGCATCACGGTTCTGTATCTGCGCCATCAGGTGGGGGCCATTGGAGTGTGGTGATCGGTTTCTCCGAGGCGGTGGCCATTCACAACGACCCCAACGGAGAAGCTGATCTAGTGGCAGGTGGTTACACCGCCAACACCAATGGCGCAGGCCAGCACTACAGCTGGAAGAACTGGCAGCCCCGTTGGGAGGCCGATGGCAAAGGCACCGGCTGGCTGCTCACCTGTCATCCCTGAGCAGCAGGCCATGACAGAAGCACCGCAGCTGCTGACACCACTGCCGCCACCGCGGCCACCGTTTGATCGTGAGCGCTTTGTCTTTAAGACCCTGGCGGTAGTGATCTGCACCCAGCTTTTGATCTATGCCCTTGCTGCTGGGGTCTGCGGCCAGCGGGCCTTGGCGGGCCGGCCAGTTGGTCAGGTATGTCCAGGCACGCTTGAGAAATTGCAGATGGGTTTTGATTCCACCCTCAACCTGCTGCTGGCACTACTGGGCGGTGCAGCACTGACGAGGGTTGGCAGGCCGCCTGCTAGCTGAACTCCTCTGCGGATTGGACAGGGAGCAGCAAGCAGTAGCAGTGCGATTCAGCCCACCAGCTGGAGGTGCCGGCTACTGAACAGCTCTCCGGTGCAGTTCACCGGCAATAACGCTGAGCGACCAACCCGGTACCAGGCATCCACCAAAGCAGCGCTGGAGCGGGGGTAGAGCTCTCCAGCCAAGATCCAGAGCTCGTCATGCAGCACCTGAGTCTGATCTGGCGTGCCTACATACCAAGGCGACTCAGGGTCCTGCGACAGCTCCTCATGGAGCAGCAGAAGTCCCTCAAGTACGCAGTTTGCGAGCTCAGGTGTCATCGGCTTTGCTGGCCCCACCTTGCGGTGCAGCTACCCAAGAATGTCCATCCACGCACACCAAGGTGCGCCAGATCAAGCACTGGCACCCAGAGGGTTGCGTTGCAGGGCGCCGCAAAGCGGGGGCAAGGCAGTGGCGTTAGGGGGCCAGCCCAGCAGCGCACAAAAGAATGGAGCTAGCGCTAGAGAACACAGCAGTGCTGCGGTCGCCGGCGGCTGCCGTGAACTTGCCACAGCGGAGCTGTGGCTGACGTCAGACAGCCGCCGCCGCCCTCAGTTGGCCTGTGTTGGGGTAATGGTCCGGCACCTCTCCCGCGGCTGCGGTGGCTTAGCGGCCAGCTGCCGATGGCTGGCTGGAGTGGGGCCCCGGCTTTGCTCGCGCGGCTGCGCGGGCACTAGTCAATTTTGATCGGATCTGGTGGCCTTAATTCGTAGTCAGCCGAGGCTGCTTCTCATGGGCTTGCTCTGCACAGATCAATTGCCCTGCAGGAGTTCTACTCGTCTATAAGTGCAGTTGTACTGCTAGAATATGGGCTGCGCCAAAGGCCCCGAGCCCATCGCCTGCGGTAATCCAATTCCCTGATCTCGCCAGCACTGCCGCTCTTTTATTTGCGGTGTGTTGCCCCGATTAGTTGTCACCTCTGGCAGCTGAATCATGGATCTTTATCTCTCATCTAGCCCTGCAATAGCCCCATCCCGTTCTTTGGTGATCGCGGCCGGTGGTGGTCGTGATCTGGCCTGGCCCCAGCAGCGGGTTGCCGCTGAGCTGCTCGCCCGCAGCGGTGGCCGGCTGGTGCATCTGCTTCTCCATGGCGGTGCCCGCGGGGCCGATGCCGCCATTGGTCGGGCGGCCCAGCAGCTGGGTTGGTCAGCCCTGGTTATGCCAGCTCAATGGCAGCTCCACGGCCGGGCCGCCGGGCCAATTCGTAATCGAGAGCTGCTCGAGCAGGCCATTGCCAAAGCCGTGGCCCACACATCCCCCGGCTCGCTCGCCTCGGTGTTGGTGGTGGCTTTCCCCGGCGGCCCAGGCACCGCCTCGCTGGTGAGAGAAGCCCGCCACATGGCCTCCCATTCCCCGGTGCCGATCTCGGTGGTCGAAGTCAGTGCAGTTGCCGGGCTCTGCGCTGTTCCGGCTGGCATCGGCTGCTCGTAATCCCCCAGCACCACAAACCTTTGGAGCGCTTGGCGCTCCGTTCCGTTCTTTCCATTCCCATCCCCATCGCCTGCTCACCGTCATGCCTGTAATCACCCCTATTCCCACCGCTGTTCCTGTCGTCGAGTCGGTTCCTCCAGTGGCAGGCCCCGCCTGCTCCCTCCAGCGATCCGGTTCCATCTGGCAGCTGGGCATCGCGGCCCAGGAGCTCACCACCGCTATCTCCCAGCTGGCCGAGCAGCTGGAAACTGAAGACCCCGAGCGGCGGGCCCTGGTCCTGGCTGAGCTGGAGGCTGCACTTCTGGCAGAAGAAGGCAATAAGCAGGCCCTCGCCGCCAAAGCCGATGCCACCTGCTGGGTGATCGAGCACCTGCGCGGTCAGGCCACCTACCGGAGTCAGCAGGCCAAGCGGCTCACCGATCTGGCCCGTAGTGATGCGGGCCGGGCTGATGCGCTGGAGGAATCGCTGATCTTTGTGCTCAACCAGCTGCAGCCGGCGGCTACGCGTTTCTCCTTCCCCGATCACGAGCTCACAAGCCGCAAGTCATCCGCAGTCGTGATCGACGACGAGCAGGCCCTCGATCCCGAGTGGCTCGCCATCAAAACCACCAGTCAGCCCGATAAGGCCGCCATCAAAGAGGCCCTCAAAGCCGGCCGCCAGATCACAGGAGCCCAGCTGCTCACCCGCCGCAGCTGGCGCATCCACTAAGGGGCCGCTGGCCGGGGCCATAGGGCCCCTCGACATGGGTCTGCTGCAAGGGCGGGCCCATACCCCTTCCACTCAAATCACCTCTCACATCTCAGTATTCCCATGACCACCGCTGTCTTCTCCACCGAGCAGATCGCTGCCCTTTCCGCTCCTCTCGATCGCGCCAAGGTCCAAACCCGCAGCCAGGCCGGCCGCTCCCTGGCCTACTTGGAGGGTTGGCAGGCCATCGCAGAAGCCAATCGCATCTTTGGCTTTGACGGCTGGCAGCGCGAGACCATCGCCGTGCAGTGCGTCTGTGAGCGGGAGCGTACCCTGGGCAGCAGCAACCGTGCCGGCTGGGGTGTCACATACACCGCCCGGGTGCGCATCAGCGTCGGCGAGGTGATCCGAGAAGGCAACGGCGCCGGCCACGGCATCGACGCCGACCTGGGCCAGGCCCATGAATCCGCCCTCAAGGAGGCCGAAACCGACGCCATGAAGCGAGCCCTGATGACCTTTGGCAATCCCTTTGGTCTGGCGCTCTACGACAAGCAGCAGCGAGAGGTCACCAGCTCTGCAGCACCTACTCCGGTGCCAAACGCCAACCCCAGTAGCAGGCCAGCAGAAGTGGCGCCTAGGCGCGAGTCCCAATCACCTGCTCAGCGAGAGATAGATCCCAGCCTTGACCCCCTTGATCCAGGCACGATTCACCAGCTACACAGCACAATTCGCTCCCTGCCACGCCCGGCACTGGAAGGACTCACCAAGGCATTCCGCAAGCGCTTTCAGGTGCCGCCAGATGCACTCTCAATTGCTGATCGGATCTGCCAGCGCCGCCATCACGAATGGATTGAGGCCTTCCTTGTGCAACACCAGCAGCTGGTGGCCTGAGCCTCAGCGCTGCAGCAGCCAGCGCAGCAGCGACAGGCCAATGATCAGCCCGATGCCGATGTTCCAGAGCCAAGACGGACGCTCAGCCAACCGCTGCAGCCAAGCCGGCAGCTGATCACGCCACTGCTCCATTGCCAGCACCGCCAGCAGCAGCAGGACCAGGGGGATGCCGATTGCCAGAACAAGCTCGCGGAGCATCGGCACCTCTCCACTGCTTGAACGGTATCCAGCTCCAAGCGCCGCGGCAGCCAAGCGCCTTCAACCGTGCTAGTACATGCGTACGCATTAACCGTAATTCATGGGTGTCCCTCTTCCCCGACCCGCAGCACTGAATGCCCGGCTTGAAACCCCGATCGAAGAGTGGTCCTACCTCGATGAGGCGGTGCTGCTCAAGACCCGCAGCCGCAAGGTCTGCATGACCTGCCACTGGTTCAGACACCACGTAGGGGTGAACTGCATCCCGGTGCTCACCTGTCAGCTGCACCAGGGGCTGATCGCCCATGGCGAGCACCTCACCAGCCGCTGCCAGGGGTGGACTGACGACATGGCTCGCCAGCGGAGCTGTGCGCCGGAAGGGGTCTGACAGCTGCTGCAAGCCCGCGGCCGCCGCACTCCCCCAAAGAGGACTGGCTGAGCTAAGGCAGCCAGGTGCTTCGCTTTCGCCCGACCGGCTGGGATCGTACCGGCCACCGGCTGGAGCTGATCAGCCCAGATCTGGCCATTGATCTGGATCTGTGGCGTACGCAGAGCGGACAGGTCAGTGCTGATGGCGGTGGTGCACGTCGCTGACGTGCGGGTGCTCGTGGGCCAGCGGGTCATGGCGGTGCCGATGGCTGTGCCAGAAGGGTTGGTCAGGCTCGAGGTCCGCGAGATCCTCCGGTCGGTGGGAATGAATGTGGTGCGCATCACCATTTACAGGGGCATGGAAGTGGCGGTGCTGGTGATCGAGTTCGGCATGGCGGTGCCAGTGGCCGTGGCTGGATCGCAGCAACAAGCCTGTGCTGAGCGCCATGGCGGCCGCCGCCAGCAGCAGCGATGGACTGAGCGGTGAACCCAGCAGAGCCACCGCCACCAGAGCGCCAAGGAAGGGAGCGGTGGAGAAAACCACGGCTTCCCTGGCGGCGCCAAGGGAGGCCAGGGCCACTATGTCGAGCCAGATCGACACGCCATAGCCCAGGCTGCCGATGCCAAGCAGGACGGCACTCATCCATGCGAACGGAATGGCATGCCCTTGCAGATGGGCCACGGCCAGCATCGGCACTGCAGCCCCGAGGGCCTTGGCGGCGGAGATCTGCAGGGGGTTGCGCAGGCTGAGGCGCTGGGAGAGGTTGTTGTCGATGCCCCAGCACAGGCAGGCCAGGGCGATCCACAGCGCGCCCTGACACTGGCTGCCGCCCAGGGGACCCGCCGAGAGCACCAGGGCGCCGCTGAGCGTGAGCGCGGCCGCCGCCCAGCCTTCCCGGCCGAGATGCTCCTTCCCCACCCCCACAGCGATCAGCACTGTGAACACCGCCTCCAGGTTGAGCAGCAACGCCGAGGCCCCCGGGGTGAGCAGCGCCAGGCCCTTGACCAGGGCGATCGGACCGGCGATACCGCCCAGCAGGGTGATCAGCCCCAACAGGGGGAGATCCTGCCGCTGGATCGGAGCGTGGCGGCTGGTCGGGGCCTCGGCCACGGCCAGGGGCAGCAGCACCAATGCCGCACCGGCGTAGAGCAGACCCGCCACGAGCACGGGAAAAGACCCGTGGCTGAAGCTGCTGATCAGCGGAGCGCTGGAGCCGAACAGCGCAGCAGCGAGCAGGCCCGACAGCCAGCCGCGGCGCTGTTCTCGCGTCTGGGAGTTCATCAGGATCACCACAACAACCGGACGCGCTCTATTCCAAAACTATGGGGAAGTCCGCTGGAACCGACAAGCCAGAAAGTGTTGCTCCGCGCCACCTGGTGTGCGACGGCAGAACCACCCATGATTGAGCAAAAGTAGTGCTGACCCCAAGGTTTCCTGGAGCCTCTCAGGGCAATACCGCACCACAGGCAAGCCACTGCAAGTGGTGGGGCCATCTTCTGCAAAGGTTGCCAGGAGCAGAGTGCCACCAGGCTTGAGCGCCCGCAGCACGGCCCGGACATGCCAGACGTCATAGGCATGGGCGGGCAGGGTGGCCGTGAGGATGTCGGCCTCCAGCCACTGCACCGCAGCTGCGCGTGCGCCAAGCCGCTCTCGGTTCACCACCAGTGCCGTACCGGAAAGGTCCAGAACCGTGATTCGTTGGTAGCCAAGGTTCAGGAGGTCATCCACAAGCGTGGAGGCACCCCCGCCCACATCGATGATCGCCGCATCCAGTGGTAGGCCGGCAGCCTGAAGCAGCTGGAGTGAGTCATCGGCATGGGCTTGATACCAGCTCAACGACTCAGGGGCCTTGGATGCGTAGATCGACTCCCAGTGGTTTTTGCTCGTCATGGGTCCACGCAGAGGCGGCTGTCAACAGTTCAGCCGCCCCGCAGCACCGCGCTGAGCAAGGAGAGGTTGATCATCACAATCACGCTGGCGCACAGCCAGCCTGCTGCCTGAAGCCAGAGCGGCGCTCTGAGCTCGCCCATCAGACCGCGCCGCCCGCAGAACCACACCAGCGGGATCACAGCGAACGGCAACTGCAGCGACAGCACCACCTGGCTGAGCACCAGCAGATTCGTGGTGGCCCGTTCGCCGAACAGGATCACTGTGGCCATCGCCGGGATCAGGGCCAGGCCGCGGGTGAGCAGTCGTCGCTTCCAGTCGGGGAGACGGATCTGCAGAAACCCCTCCATCACGATCTGACCGGCCATGGTGGCGGTGAGGGTGGAGCTCTGGCCCGCCGCCAGCAGGGCCACGCCGAACAGCACGCTGGCGAGCGACGTACCCAGCATCGGCGTCAGCAACCGGTAGGCCTCGCTGAGGTCAGTTACCGGCTGCGGCAGCCTTCCGTAGAAACTGCCGGCGGCCAGCACCAGGATCGAGACATTGATCAGAAAGGCCAGGCTGAGGGCGATCAGGGTGTCCCAGGTGCTGAAAGCCAGGGCCCTGCGCTGCGCCACTTGGCCGCCGCTCCAGCGGCGGGACTGCACCAACGAGGAATGCAGATAGAGGTTGTGGGGCATCACCGTGGCCCCGAGAATCCCGGCCGCCAGAAACAGCTGCTGCCCGTCCCTGAGGCTCGCGGCCTGGGGAAGAAAGCCCTGGCCCACCTGGCCCCAGTTGGGCTGCAGCAGGAACATCTCCACCGCGAAGCAACCCCCGACCAGGGCGACCAGGGCGATCACAAGGGCCTCCAGTCGGCGGATCCCGAAGCGCTGCAGCGCCAGCAGCAACAGGGTGTCGGCGGCGGTCAGGCCCACCCCCCAGGGCAAGGGAAGACCGAAAAGCAGCTGCAGGGCAATGGCGCTACCCACCAGCTCGGCCAGGTCACAGGCAATGATCGCCACCTCGGCCAGCAGCCACAGGGGAATCCGGCAGAACCGCGGTAGGAGCTGGCTGCAGGCCTGGGCCAGATCCATTCGCGTGGCGATGCCCAGCCGGCAGCAGAGTGACTGGAGCACCATCGCCATCAGGCTGGATAGCCCGATCACCCACAGCAGGCGGTACCCGAACTGGGAACCGGCCGCCAGATCCGTGGCCCAGTTGCCGGGATCCATGTAACCCACGGCCACCAGATAGCCGGGGCCGAGCACCCGCAGAAAGGTGCGCAGGGTGCCCAGGCCGGCGGGTACCTCCACGGCCTGCGTGTCGATGCGAGAGGCGGTGCCGATCGGTGCATCAGGCATGAAGCGACGCCAGCGGAGCTGGAGGCTAAGGCGAGGGTGGCTGCGATCCTGCTGGGGCATGGCTGGCTTGACCCCGCCCTGGGGAAGGGATCACGGCCTGCTCAGAAGTCACGCGGACCGGTGTAGCCACTGAGATCAGCGAGGGTGTTCAGTGGCTTGACGCCCGAATCCACGACGCCCTTGATCTGCCAGCTGGGATAGCCCTGAACCCCCTGCTGCTTGCACAGCTGCGCCTGGCTGTTGGCGCCGTCTTCGGCGCATTCGATCACCTGGAGCTTGGCGGCAGCCTCCTTGCCGAAGGCCTCCTTCTGGTCATGGCAGTGGGGGCACCAGTACGCCGTGAACACCCGGGCGCCGACGCTGCTCAGATGCTCCGCCAGGGCAATCTTGGCCGGCGAACTGGCGCTGATGACAGCTGGAGCCGCCCGTCCGCTTTGAGCGACAGGCTGGTCCGCCGATGCTGCCCAGCCCAGCCCCAGCAGACCAACAAGGAGGACTGTCATCACTCCGCGAAAGATCAGTTGGCTGCGGTCGATCCAGCCACCTCCAACAAGACTCAACAGGAACAGCGCCAGGCTGAGGGCGGCCGACACCACACAGAAGGTGCAGAAGGCCTTGATCTCGAAGACCAGGAGCCCCATCAGCACCAGGCTGAAGACGGCCATGCCGCTGCTGGTGAAGAACAGAGCCCAGCGATTGCCCTCCGAGGCAGGGGCCCGCAGACCTCCTCGCAGCAACGGCATCAGGGCCAGCAGGAGCACCGTGCCGTAGGCCAGGAACCCAAAGAGTGAAAGTGGCTGGCCCAGCAGCGTGCCCCAGGCGCTGCCGAGCACCTTGTCGCAGCCATCGCTACCGCCCGGACAGGACAGGCTGCCGATCCAACCCCAGCGCTTGGCGGTGATCGAGCCGGTATCGATCATGCCGATCGTGGCGAGCACGGCCATGGTGAGGCGCACCCAGGGCCGGCCTGGCTCCTGGCCGACCCGACGGCTGGAGAGAGGCTTGGTTCGCGTAGCGCTGCTCACAGGGGGAGAGAACGGCTGAGATACGGCCATTGAAAAGCCTGAAGTGGCTTCAGGGTCAAGGGCCTAGCGTTGTGGCATGGAGCCTTACCCGCTCGACTTGCCAACCCAAGGGGATGAATCCATGCAGATCGGCGAGTTGGCACGGTCCACCGGGGTGAAGATCGAAACCATCCGCTATTACGAACGCGAGCACTTACTGCCGGTGCCACAGCGCACCGATGGCAACTACCGCCTCTATTCGCCGCGGCATGTGGAGCAGTTGCGCTTCATCCGCTTTTGCCGCAGCCTTGACATGAGCCTGGAGGAGGTCCGCATCCTGATCGGGGCGCGGGACGCACCAGCCGGGAGCTGCCGGACAGTGAACACCTTGCTGGACGAGAAGATGGCCGAGGTTGATGCGCGGCTCGATGAACTGCGCCAGCTACAGCATCAGTTGCGGAACCTCAGAGGGCTTTGTCCGCAACCTGATCAGGTGAAGACCTGCGGCATCCTCATGGAATTGAACCGTTCGGCTGGAATCGACAAGGCTCAGATCTGATCATTTCCGACCAGGCTCAGCCCTTGATCTTGCCAAGCATGGGTGTGCGGAGAAGCCGCAGGCCATTGGCGATCACGATCAAGCTGGTGCCCATGTCCGCGAAGACCGCCATCCACATCGTGGCGTTCCCGGCCACGGTGAGCACCAGAAAAAGGGCCTTGATTCCCAGGGCCAGGACGATGTTCTGGCGCAGGATGCGGAAGGTGCGGCGAGAGAGGGCGATCGTTTCCGGTACGCGCATCAGATCGTCGTTCATGATCACCACATCGGCCGCTTCCACGGCGATGTGGGTGCCGCTAGCCCCCATCGCAAAACCGATGTCCGCCTGGGCCAGAGCCGGCGCATCATTGATGCCATCTCCTGCCATGGCCGTGAACCCGTAGCGGGCCTGCAGGGCAGCCACCGCCTCAAGCTTGTCCTGGGGCAGCAGGTTGCTTTTCACCTGCTCGATGCCGGCCTGGGCTGCGATCGCGCCGGCGGTGGCTGCGTTGTCACCCGTGAGCATCACCGGTGTGACGCCCAGGGCCCGCAGGGCCTCCATGGGCGCCGCCGAGCTGGGCCGAACGGTGTCGGCGACGGCGATCAGGGCGAGCACGCCGGTGTCATCCGCGAGCAGGCTGAGCGAGCGGCCCTGGCGCTCGTGGACCTGCATCGATTCTTCCAGTGCGCTGGAGCAGAGCCCCAGCTCTTCGATCCAGCGGTGGTTGGCCAGCATCAAATGGCGGCCAGCAATCACGCCGCGCACCCCGCGCCCCGGCAGGGCCTCGAAGGCCTCCACAGCCAACCGCTCGCCATCGAGGCCAACGGCCATCGCCCGCGACACCGGATGGTCGGAGCGCTCCGCCAGGCTGCTGGCCCACTGTTTGAGAACGCCAGCGTCTGCCGTTTCTTGCTGAGGGGAAAAGGCCACCAGCTGGGGCTGGCCCAGGGTGATCGTGCCGGTCTTGTCGAGCGCCAGCACCTTGATCTTGCGGGCCTCCTCGATGTAGAGGCCGCCTTTGATGATGATGCCGCGACGGGCGGCGGTGGCCAGGCCGCTCACCACCGTGACCGGTGTGGCGATCACCAGCGCGCAGGGGCAGGCGATCACCAGCAGCACCAGTGCCTTGTAGATGGCCTGCAGGGGGGTGAACCCCAGCAAGGGCGGCGCCAGCAGGGCAACGGCCAGGGCCACCACGAACACCGCCGGGGTGTAGCGGGCCGCGAAGCGATCGACGAAACGCTGGATCGGGGCGCGGGAGGCCTGGGCTTCCTCCACGGCCTGGATGATGCGCGCCAGGGTGCTGAGCGAAGCAGGCGCCGTTACCTGGATCTCGAGGGCGCCGCCCTGGTTGATCGTGCCCGCAAACACCTCATCCCCTGGGCCTTTGTCCACCGGCAAGCTTTCGCCAGTGATCGGGGCCTGGTTGATCGCACTCTCGCCACTGATCACCGTGCCATCGAGCGGCAGCCGTTCTCCCGGGCGGACCCGCACCACATCGCCGATGGCCACAGCACTGGCGGACACGCGCTGCCAGCGGCCATCGCTCTGGCGGAACTCCGCCTCATCGGGGGCCAGGGCCATCAGGCTGGTGATCGCCTGGCGGGCCCGCTCCACGGCCCGCGCTTCAATCGCCTCGGCCACGGCATAGAGCGCCATCACCATGGCGGCCTCCGGGAAGCGGCCGATCAGGAAAGCGCCCGTGACCGCCACGCTCATCAGCGCATTGATGTTGAGCCGACCCTGGCGCAGGGCCGCGAGGCCCTTGCGAAACACGGAGAAACCCGCCAGGGCGATCGCGGTGATGGCGATCCCGATCTCCAACAGCTCATGGCCCGGGAAGGCCGGAACGACCAGATGCAGCAGCTCCGCCGTGATCGCCAGCGCCAGGGAGCCCGCCAGACGGAGCCGTTCAAATCGCCGTTCGGCACGGGTCTGGGCGGCGGACGGCCGCTGATCGGTGCTGATCGGCTCCGGGTTGAATCCCAGCCGGCGGATCGCAGCGAGGGCTGAGTTGAGCGCTGCTACTTCTGCATCGATCGCCAGAACGCGCTCGGCCAGCAGGAACCTCAGGCCGCGGATGCCGTCAACACCTGCGAGGGCATGGCGGATCTCGCCTTCCTCCGTGGCGCAATCCATCGCGCTGATCCGAAACAGCGCTTCCTTGACGCTTGCCGGCTCCGGCTGCGGCCCCGTGGTGGCTCCAGCCGTCTGCCCGCTGGTTCCGCTGCTGCAGCAAGGTTCCGCCATGGTCAGGCCATCCAAGCCCCATCAAACAGCCTGTAGCCACTTCAGGGTCAAGGGACTTGCGGGCCATTTGCCCTCAGGCTGTTGATCAACGCAGCTGGGAGCACTCCCGATCCCGCAACTCCTGACCCAGACCATCGGCTTGCCGGGCCAGCTTGGCTCCAGCCGCCGTGTAGAACCTGAACTGCTGGCGGTTGACGTAGAGAACCCGCTTGCTGCGCAGCAGCTGTTCTTCCGCCTTGTGGCGGCAGACGAGCAGGGCCTGGTAGTCGATGGTCAGCTCGTTGCGGTCGTTGGCATTGGCCCCATCGGCCTGCTGGCTGAGGACCGGGCAGATCCGCTCACGGATGGTTCGGACCAGGGCGATTTCGGCCTTCATCGCCTGCTCGGCCAAGGCATTGCGTTGATCCAGCAGGTTCCGACACGCCTCCAATTCAGCCGACAACGCCGGAGCCGCCAGCCAGCAGCAGGTCAGCGAGAGGGTCAGGACGTGGCGCATGAACGGATCGGTTCGATCCCTGCGCCTGTGGCTGCGATCGCCGTGGCCCTTCTGAAACTTTTGCATCAGAAGATTGTCCTGGGTGTGAGCCCCCTCGCGAGCCTCAGCCGCTCCTCATGGGGCTCAGAAGACGCGATTCCGCCAAGGATGGCGCCGTGATTTCCACTGCAGATATCATAAAAAGGAGTCATCGTTTCATCTCACTTGAAGAAGCTTGTTGGACCAATGCGTAGAGCATTGATCTATGGCCTGATTAGTTATGGCGGACTTGTTCTGATCAACAACTCAGAGCTTGATCTCCCCAGCATGTGGATCGCGTATCTGCCGATGTTTATCGGTGTCTATGTGGTGACGCAGTGGCTAGACAAGAAGCTTGGGGATTGAGTACCTCAGGGTTGGGCACCTCTTCATCCATCGATAACCAGAGCAAGTTTGCAGATCACAACCAGTCGACTGGAATCGCCTCCCAGCCGGCGGGATCCCACGGGGCCATCAGCGCCTCCAGCCCCCGCAGCTCGGCTGCTGCTTCCGGAAGCAACCAGGCCTCTTCCCATCCATCGTTGATCACCACCGGCATGCGGTCATGGATCGGACGCAGCAGGGCGTTGGGGGTGGTGGTGAGGATGCAGCAGGTCTGGAGTTCGCTGCCATCGGGACCGATCCAGTGGTCCCACAGGCCGCCCAGCCAGAAGGGAGCGCCGTCCTGGCGGCGGATCCAGTAGGGCTGCTTCTTCCCTTTGGGGCCATGGCCTTCCCCTTCCGGCGGCGGCCGCCATTCGTAGAAGCCATCGGCCGGCAGCAGGCAGCGGTGATGGCGCCAGGGACTACGAAAGAACGGCTTCTGGCTCACCGTCTCGCTGCGGGCATTGATCGGCCGGCTCTTGCCGCGGGTGTCCTTCAGCCAGCTCGGCACGAGGCCCCACTGGGCGTAGCCCACCTCCAGTCGGCCCTGCTGCTGCCGCTGGATCAGAAGCGGTTCGCCAGGCCGCACCTGCTGCCGGGGCTGGTACTGCTCGAGGAAACCCTCCGGCAGCGGACCCTTGAGCCTTGGCAGCAACTGATCGATCGTGGTGGTGAGCGAGTAGCGGCCACACATCAGCGACGCCTGTGGATCCGGTTGGGCTGCTCCCAATCTGCGTGGCCTGACTACTGGCTGAGGGGTTTCGCAGGGAGTGAGTCTGAGGGGACCAAACCCACACTGGAGACGGCCGCGCTGCGGTGGATCGGTTTGCCGTACTGACGCCACGGTCAATCGGATCTATTAATGAATCAGAGGCCTCGACCAGGGCAGCGCGAGCCCAAGCCCTGCAACCGGCCCTAGCCCTTGGCTTCTGCGCAGCAGTAGGGCGCCCGACACGGGGCGCCCTTCTCATTGGCCCCTGTGCGGCAGCTCTTGGAGCAGAGCCTCAACGCTGGCCACCTTGTCCTCCAGCGTTTGGTCCCGATCGGTGCGGGTGTTGACCTTCACGGTGGTGTAAATCCGGGGGCAGCCCATGTCGTGCACGGCCGTATGGCATGCCTCGATCGCTTTGAAGACGGGCGCCCACTCGCCCTCGACCGCGGTGCCGTTGGGGTGCAGCTGGATCTTGAGGCCGGCGTCCAGCAGCACCCGTTCGCAGGCAGCGATATAGGGCGCCAGGTTGACGCCGACCCCGATCGGAACGACGCAGAGATCGACGATCACCTTCATCGATGTGCCTCCGGAGGACTCATTGAAAGGCTCCCATCTTCCTGGCCCCTTCTCCGTTCAGGGTCGAGCCGGTGTCCGGCTTCCCCGTTAGTGCCCTGCCTGCTCCGTTGGCCAGGCCTAGCGTTTGGGCCATACCGCCGGGTGGGCCATGGCCGTGGTGAACCGCTGCGCGGTGGGGATCTACCCCAGCCAGAAGCTGCTCGATTGGGCCCAGGGTCTCGACCTGGACATCGACGCTGCCGGTGCCCGGGAGCCCTGCCTGTACCTGATCCCTGACTACGACACGCAAGAGGAGGCGGAGGAGATCCTCGAGGAGGTCTACGAGGCGATCTTTGAAGCCGAGCTGGACTACTGGCATCGCGACACCGGCACCTGGCCGGCCGAGCGCACCTACCCGGTGTTCCGCAAGTGGTTTGAGGTGCGCTTCTACCCCCTGATCCAGGACCTGGTGGGTGAGGAGCTCACCGCCACCGAGGTGGATGAGGAGTTCATCGGTGAGCTGCGCACAGCGCTGGAGGGAGTGGAGCCGCGCTCCTGAGCGAGGCCAGAAGGGAAGGACGTCGGCCTTCAGAGTGGGGTGATGCCCCTGAACCCGCCCCCACTTGCCGCTTTGTTGCTGGCGGTGGCGATGACCATGGCGGCGACATCCCCGACGGTTGTGGCCGGATCCGAGGTTCGCGCCACGGTGCTCTCGATTGGTGATGGCGACACGATCCGGGTGCAGCAGGGCCAGCAGCGGATCACGGTGCGGCTGGCCTGCATCGACGCCCCCGAGATGGTGCAGGCTCCCTATGGCGCCAACTCCCGCGCCTATCTGCAAACGCGGCTGCGGATCGGCACTCCGGTGACGCTGCTGCCGCAGTCGGTGGACCGCTACGGCCGCACCGTGGCGGAGGTGATCGGTGAGGTGAATCTGAACCTGGCGATGGTGGAGGACGGCCAGGCGTTTGCCTACCGCCAGTACCTGAGCCAGTGCAACGCTCAGGAGTATCTGGATACCGAGTACCGGGCTTCCCGCAGCCGCTACGGGGTGTGGAGGACGCCGGGCGGCATCACGAGGCCTTGGGAGTTTCGGCGGGCTCGGCGTTCGGGTGGAAGCAGTCGTGCGGTCAGTTCAGGTGTGGCCCCTGCTGGGACAGCCCCAGCTGCGATGGCAGGCCAGCGTTACCGCTGCAAGCAGATCGGCAGCTTTGCCAAAGCCCAGGAGCTGCTTCGCCAGGGGCACAGCAACCTCGATGGCAATGGCGATGGGGAAGCCTGCGCTTCTCTGCGATAAGCAGCGATCCAAAGTGCCAACCAAAGAGGAATCATCTGTATATAAAACGTTGTGCATATGCGGTGTTAGCATTGAATCAGCAGTTATCAGCAGTTTGCGGCACCTGAGGGTCTAGATCGGAGCCATTCAGCTGCTGACCATGCACTCCTCCATCTATCGACTTGCGGCCGGCACTGCTGCAGCAGCAGCAATCGGACTCTCGGCTACGCCTGGTGTGGCCGCGGTATATCAAGCCCTCTGCACCGGTGGTTCGGAATGCACCGTCACCCTGGCTAATGGGCAAATCGGTACCCCTGGACTAGTCATCAAGAAAGAGCAGGTGCTCTCTTGGTCCCAAGGTGGCTCAGGAAGCAAGACTGATGTCGGCATGGGCGTTGCTGGTGTTGTGCTCTTTGGCCTGCCAGGCCTGATTGGCTTTGCTGCCAAAAAACACGACTACACCTTCTCGATCAACTACGTCGATGAAGCCGGCAATATTCAGGCAACGGCAGTTGGCTTCAAGAACAATGTCCCAGCCAATCAGTTCATGATGGAAATGATGGGTATGACGGGATTGAGTGTCGGGGAGGTCAACAAGGATCTCCAGGGGCGTATTGATCAGATCAAGGCAGAGTCGGCCGAGAAGGCACGTATTGCGTCTCTGGACTGCGCCCGCGCGCTCAAAAGCTATAGCTGCAGCTGGAATGCGTATGTAGCAGCCAACCCAGCTGTCCAGATCTGGGCCAATAAATACCCCGCAATGGTTCCAGCAGAGAAGGCGCGGCTAAGAGCAATTGATTGATCCCTTGGAGCGGCCAGTACACCTCAAATACATCAGGACTGGACAGTGGTGATCTAGCTGGTATCTTCCTGGAGAGGATATTGCTTTTACTTATGTTTACCGGTCCTGAACTGCTCTCCAAAGTCAAGGAGCTAGGCGATGTCTCCAAATCTGAGCTCGTGCGTGAGTGCGGTTATGTGAGCACCAAAAAAGATGGCAGCGAGCGCCTCAACTTCACTGCGTTCTACGAGGCCCTGCTAAATGCCAAGGGTGTGAACCTTGGCACCGATAGCGCCGGCCGGAGCACTGGCAAGGGCGGCCGCAAGCTGAGCTACACCACCAAGATCCAGTTCAACGGCAACCTCATGATCGGCAAGGCCTACACGGCCATGCTCGACCTCAAGCCAGGCGATGAGTTTGAGATCAAGCTCGGACGCACGCAGATCAAGCTGATTCCTTTGGGCAGCACAGAAGAGGAGTGAGCAGCGGCTAAGCGGCGGCTAGTGAGCATTTGTTGCGCGCATGCAGCCGCCAGCTGTGATCTCTTGCACAGTGAAAGCAGGCGCCAGTGAGTTAGGTGCCGGCATGAGCGCCTGCACTCCCTTGCCCGGCCGCTCCAGAGAATCCCCCGCTCACTCCGGGGGGTTTTCTGTTGCTGGATTTTTGAGCAAGTCTGCGCAACCTCTTGGTCTGCCAGTTCCGTCAGCGCGGCAACGGGCAAAGCAAAGGACCGGGCATACGGCAGGTGCGCCAGCCCCCTTTGGTGGTGGACACCTCCACGCCGATCAGTGCAGCGGGGTGGTTGCTTTCAGTGATCGCTTCTACCCAGGCAATGGCATCAGCGAGCGCGTCATCAAGGCTGCTGTATTGCGCGTCGAGCTCACGGTGCGGCTCGCAGCCACCATCAATCAGGCGGTAGCAACGCTCTGCCCCTTGGCTAGTTGAAATCTGCATCCGTTCTCTTTCAGTTCTGCCGGCTGCACCTAGGGGTGCGACCCAGCTCATCACCATGGCCAGCCAGCAAACCACTTGGCTGTATCGAGGGGAACACTTTGATCAGTCGTTACAGCCAGCCCCGATAAGCGCTGCGCTGCTTGCGGGCACTGGCCTTAGAGCGAGCAGAGCCGAACTGGGGGCTAGCTCCATTGCGGCGGCGTCTTACCCAGCTGCCCTGGCGGATTAGGCGGCTATCAGCAGCATTTGCCAGCTGCACAGAGACCAAGGTTCCATAGCCCGCCTTATGGCGAGCACTAGCGCGGCTGCGGGCCTGGCTTGCGCTGCTGGCTGGCACCACCGTGGCGGTGCTCCTGCGGCTCCAGAAGGCCAGGTAGTAACGCCAGGTCACCGGCGGCTGTTGCGGCCGCCACTGGTCGTAAAGCCAGCCCGGTAAAGCTCACTGGCACTCATTGCTTGGGGGTTGAGCACCTCGCCAAAGCCACCGCTAGCTGCTGGCGTTATTGCCAGTCCAGGTGTCCCCGTACCCATGGCACCGCGCTGCTGAAACAGGAAGCCATAGACGGGGTGGATGCGCAGCTGATCGAGGAAGTCAGCGGTGCTCAGCGGCCGGCCGTCATCGCCCAGCAGGGGCTGGCCCTGGCTGTCGAGTGGTTCGAGCACATCACTTCCGTCCTTGCCGGCGCTGAGGCGAAAGCTCTCCCCTAGCTGCCCCTTAAAGACATCAAAGAAGGTGCCGCGCCCGTCGCCGCCGGTGCGGCCCTCAGCTTCTGAAAAAGCCCGCTCCAGCAGCCGTTCCTTGCGCAAGGCCAGCACAAGGGCCTGGGCGCCATCGCGTTCGGCAGCCACGGTTGCCACCTTCATGGCGGAGGCTTCTTCCATCTGCCGTTCGCGCAGCTCTACCTGCTGCTCCAGCAGTTGCTTCTGCCGTTCTGCCTCCTGCAGGCGGGAGTATTCCTCCGGGTTGATCTCAGAGAAGCGGGTCAGCTGCTGCCGCACACCCCGCAGTTCTTTTTCCAGGTTGTTGCTGCGGCGCCGTTCAGCCTTGAGGGCTTCTCCCAGGCCGCTGCCCGCCTTGCTCTCGGTGGTGCTGGTCTCGCCTGAATCAGCCAAAGCAATTCCGCCCTGGCGTTCATCGGGCGGATAGTCGCCAGTTGTGTTGCTCTCTAGTTCAGCAGCGTCATGAAGGTGCTGCTCGAGCATCTCGCTGCTCTCGTCGCTGGCCCTAGAGCTGTTGTGCGTTGCGGTTGTGGCCATGACCCGTCTCGGCTGTCAGTGAAATCGGCAGCCCATCGCGGTGCTGTCACTACCTGTTGCCGAGGCATGGGTCATACGACTCGGTTCGGCTTGAGCGTGCCAAATACCCGCTCACCAATCAGCGGCTGCACCAGAGCGCCAATGCCGCCTGAGCCATAGCTGGCACCAAACTCCAGCACGGTGAACAAGGTGTACTGGGCATAGGGATCGACACCTGCATCACCTGCTGCATTGAGCAGGGTTAGATCACCAAGCCAGATCAAACCTTCGCAGGGGGCCACAACGGTTCTGCCGGCAGCGGAGACACGCCGGCCGTTCTGACTCCACTGCAGCTCCCTACTCAGCCAGATCGCACCAGGGCTAGGCGGCAGCCGGGTGGCACGGCAGATCATTCCTTGAAAGGTGAAGTCACCGGTATCAACACCAGGGCCGTTATCTCTGGCGGTGATGTATCGAGAGCGCTCAAGAAAACACTCGAGCACGTGGCTGGCCACCACAGCAGAGGTGGTGTCACCAGGTATGGCGTTTTCGCCAAGCAGTAGCCGGGCATTGGCAAAAGGCTGCAAGGGGGTGGGGCCCCAAAGCACTGAGTTGCGCTGGTGCTTACCACTGGTGAACTGGCGGGGGGAGATCATCAACCCCGGAGCAAGGCCGTGCCTCCAGCCATCCCTGGGGCAGCGACGTTGAATTTCATCCAGCTGCTCAAGCCCGGCAGGAGCAACAACAGCTGCTCGCTGTAGCGGCGGCGTTGATTTAGCAGCGCTGCTGCTGGAGAAGCAGAGTTGGCATAAACGGTCTCCCGCTCCTCCCGCAGCAACGCCGTGTCGTAGGCGATCACATCCGCCTTTTGCAGTGGTGCGTCACCGGCTGCTGCCACTGAACCAGCGATTGGACCGGAACGGCTGGTCCTCTCGATCGCCTGCTCCTGCTCAATACCTCCGGCCAGCAGGTGCTTGTCAATTAACGCCACCGCATCCAGTAGGGCCCGGGCGCTGAGCACCCCCGCCGGGTGCTGACGCTCTAGATCGGCCATGGCACGGCCGATGGCATCGAGGCAAGGAACCGTCGCCGATAGGGCCAGGGCCTGCCGGATGGCTTCCTGGTCGCTCGGTTGCCAGGTCGCACCGATAGGTGCGCTGGGCAGATGGCTGCTGGTGGTCATGTAGATGCCGGGGCGATACCGGCCAGATCCCCCAGCCATTGCCGCAGGGCCTGCTCGCTGATGATTCCCCGCTCCTGCAGCTGCAGCATTTCGACCACGGTTGGTTGGGGCTTAGGTGCTGGTGCCAGCGGGCTGATCTCAACCGTCAGGGCAGGGCCTTCCTGCACTGGCAGCTGTTCACCGGTGATGGCGCACCAGTGCTGCAGCAGGGAAGAAAACATCGAGGCCTTTTGTATCGCCTGGCTCTGCAGCAGGGCATAGGCCTGGGAAGCGGCCATTGAGATCTCCATCGCCGTGCGAGGTGCCCCTTGGGCAGCAGCGGGGATCAGGGCATCACGGCGCATGCCTTGATCTAGCGATTCGAGCCAGGCGCGATGTTCCGCCAAAGAACGGGCCTGGATCTCGACGAACTGGAAGCTGGCACCTTCTGGCAGGTCGATGACGCTGTTTGGTCCCAGCACCACCGGCTCGCCGGCAGAGCCGGCCCCACCCATGGGACCCTGCACTCCGGTGCGCACCCCAACGGGAAGTGCCGTTCGGTACAGCAGCTCCTGGTAGTCGCTTTGGCAGCGGAAGTGGTTGAGGTACTGGTGCGCCAGGCCCAGATGGGGCAACTCCCCCTCGCCAAAAGCAGCGCCATGGCTGGCATACCAAATGGCAGGTAGTTGGTTGATGCCGCGGTAGTGGCGCTGGTCAAGGCGTTGCTTGCGCCAGCCGCTGGGAGCCTGGGGATCGGCCACCAGGGTCTCGGTGCTCAGGTCCATGCCAGGCCCACCTGGATCATCGGCAACAAGAGAAGCCGTCAGGTACTGCCAGGGGTGGGGCGGGTGATCCTGCGGTGGCGCTGTCTGATTGGAGGGCGAGAGCGCATTGGGACGCCGCTCCCGCCAGGTGATCGCATCTGGCAGTGCATGGTTGCCGGGCAGGTGCCAGTGCAGAACATCTCCCCGCTTGATAAGCAGCAGCCGCGGCAAGGAGAGCCGATCGCCATCGCGCAAGGCCTGCTGGCGATCACCCTCACTAGGCCAGAGGTGGACCGGCGGGATCACACCTACAAGGGCAGCACCATCTCTGAGCACCAGCAGATCAGCGGCTTCTAGGAACACCCCCAGGTCAGTGCCGCAGCCATCCACATCGCTGATCACCGCCTGCAGCGAGGCCGGCAGCTCCCGCCAATGACTGGAGGCCAGCATGCCGGCAAAGGTGCGCAGGGCATCGCGGAAGAAGCCCGATGGCAGGGCTGCCTCCAGGCGGCGGCGGTAGGCGGATTCAGGTTCGCGCTCCCCACGGGGCAGGTAGTGCTCGCGGCGGCCCGAAAGCAGGTGCCAGCAGTCCTGCACCAGCTGCAGGCGCGGCAGCAGTGCCGCCAAGGTCGGGTGGAGGGAGATCGGCAATTCAGGCTCCATTCCCAGGGCACTCGGCTGCTAGCTCTTGCCGCAGCAGCTCAGTGCTGCTTGATGACAAACGGCAGACAGAGAACCTAAGCTGCGCCCATGAATCCCTTTCGCTGGAGCAGTGATAAAAACCAGCAGCTCGGTGCCCAGCGGTCCATCCATTTCGAGGCTGTTGTGGTGGCCATCGAAACTGGAGGCTTGCTCGATGTGTTGGCCCACCCCAATCCAGAGCAATATCCCGGCCAGCGCATCCTTGTTGTTGAGGTGAATCAATACGTCTACCTCGTCCCCTACGTGGAAGACGACGAATACCTCTTTCTCAAAACGATTATTCCCAGCCGCAAAGCCACACGCGACTACCTCCGTCAAGACACGCCATGACGATGCAAAGCCACCTTCCCGCAAACAACGACTTACTCGATCAAGACGAGCGTGAGCTCCTAGAAGCTGTGGAGTCGGGCGCGCTGCGTTCAATTGCCACTCCTGATCTGCTCAATCAGCTCAGAGAGTCAGCCCAGGTAACCGGCCAGAAGGACCAACGAATCAACATCCGGCTTTCCGGTACTGACCTAGAGGCCTTGCGCGTCAGGGCGCTGCGGCTGGGTATGCCTTATCAGACTCTGATTAGCAGCGTCTTACATCGCTACATCAGCGGCGAGCTCAGCGATGAGCAGCTGGTCTGATCCACCTCTTGGGTTTCCATCGCCATCGCCACCACCCGCACTGAGCAAGCGGCTGCAATCTCAGCCCAACGCTCCGGTGTGAGCCCCAACTGCTCGGGGATCTGATCTGCATCTATGCCCTGGCGCAGCAGCTTCTGCCCCCTGGCATGTAGCTCCCGCCAGCGGCCTGGCACTGAAATCAGAAAACCCTTATCGCGCAGGTAGTGGGTGATCTCGCCGTTCACAAACGGCCTGGCGTAAGCGATGAAGTTGGAGCTACTGCGGTTCACCCGCTTGCAGTCGTAGCGGCGTGAGGCCTTGATTAACCCAATTGCAGCCAGCTGCTCAAGGTCTTCTTTGGGATGGCCAGTGCGGCGGGCGTAGTTGGCAGCCACCTTGGCGGCAAAGTGCAGGTGCTCCACCACCAGAGCATCAGCAGCGCCGTGGGGCGAACGGCAGGGTCGCTGCCGGCAGTGGTTTTGGGAGGTAGGGCTCATGGCAGGGCGGCAGTGAGGGGTAGGGGGCTATGCCCCATCAGCGGGAGAAGAGCAGGGGTCTTGTGGCAGTGCTGCCGTTGCCTCGCCAGTGCTGGTTTTGCAGCCAGATCACGCCCTGGCAGAAGGCATCGACCAGGTCGTCATGGGCGGCATTGGGAAAACCCAGCAGCTCAGTGATCAGGTCGTCGTTACCAGGGCAGAAGCCCAGTTGGCCGGCCTCCAGCAGCGGGGCGACGGCATGGGCGCGGCTGACCTTGCTGCCTACTGGCCGCACTGCGATCAGCCCAGGTATCTGGCGCTGGAGCAGCTGACAGACCGCCGGGCCATTGGCGGCGTCTTCTATCAGCACCGCATCGGGGCATAGCCCCTGCGCTTTGAGCGTGGCCAGGCACTGGCCAAGGAATTTGACAACACCTGGCAAGTCCAGGTGGTGGTGCTGACTCCAGAGCACCTCAATGCGGTGGCTCGGTGCTGCTGATCCTTCCTGTCTGCCGAGCGCACCTGCCGGTGTGACTTCTCTACTGCGCGTAGAAGCAGCGGTGCGATGTAGCTGCAGGCCTTGGCCATGGGCCTCATCTGCAGGGTGAATCGCTCGCTGTTCTGCAAGCAGACCCAACAGCACAAAAGAGCAGTAGTCGTTGCCCTCGCCCCCCTTAAAGCTCAGATCACAGCTGAGCACCAAGGGGGAGAAGGGCTTCTGCTGGCCCCTATGGGTCTGGCTCCTTTGCGGTGTCTGCAGCAGCCAGTGCCGCTGGAACAGCAGACCCTCAGCTGGTGATGGCCGCTGCTGGTAGAGGGCATTCCACCAGTAGCTGCCCGCACGGATGCGGATCTGCTCAAGCTCCGCAGCAGGAAACCGCTCTGGACATAGCGGCTGACCTGGCTGGCGCCAATCAGGCTCGAGGCCGCAGGTATCTGGAAAGCGCAGTTGCTGGGCTGGATGTTCAGCAAGGGCGGGCAGGTTGAGCACCTGCCAGTGCTGCGGTGCGGCGCCACTTTCTTGGCTAAGTAGCCAGCCGATCAGATCGTCCTGATGCCAGCGGGTGAGCACCACCACCTGGGCGGCGCCAGCGGCGCCATTTACGCCTGGTTCCGATCTAGTCAGCCAGACGGACTGGAACCACTCGATCAGCTTCTGGCGTTGAGCTGCGGAGTTGGCATCTTCTGGGCCCTTGTAGGGGTCATCAATGATTCCAAGGGCATAGCCCTTGCCCGTAAATGGTCCCCGCACACCAGCAGCAATGCAGCCACCGCGATCAGGGGTGAGCCAATTACCAACGGCGGTGGAGTCCTTGGAGAGGGGATGACCAACCGCGCGGTAGTAATGCCTCGCTTCTCGGCTATGGGCATAGGCAAGCTCGGCTGAGTAGGAAGCAATGGCGCAGAAGCGTGTTGGGTAGCGGCTTACCCAGTAGGCCGGAAATAGCTTGGAAACCAAGAGCGATTTCCCCAGCCTTGGCGGACAGCAGACGATCAGGCGATTGAGCTGGCCATCAGCAACGCGCTGCAGCAGGGAGATCAATCGCTCAGCCCAGGTGTGGAAGGCGTAGCCGGGATAGGCGGCCACGATGAAGTCACGAAAGCTCTGCTGGCCCTGCTGCTGGGTTTGGCTGCGGTTGGGATCTGGAAAATCCAGCAGGCCCCAGTCAGCCCAACGGTCAGTGGCCGGGTCTTGGAGCAGGCCTGCCATTAGCTCCTTGCCTCCGGAGGCTTGAGCGGTGCGCGCAGCAGGCCACCGATCTCAGCAATGACGCGAAAGGCGCCTACAGCAGCTGAAAACTGCTCAGCCTCTATGGCGCGGCGGGCACATTCATTGAGGGCAAAGATCTGCTCGGCCTGATGACGGCAGCGGTCGGAGATGAGTTCTTCCACCATGCGCATTCGCGCCAGGTCGAGGTAGCGATTGACGGTCTTGACATTGCTCACCCCCCAGCTCTGACCAGCTTTTTCCAGGATCAGCACCATCGGCAGCCGCTGAGCAACCCACAACTGGGCCTCAGCCACCCGGCGCTCAATTTCAAAATGGCTGGGCCGTGGCACGGGGTTGGGCTTGCGTCGCTGCCGCGGTGGGTTGCCTCGACCAACCGGGCGACTGGGATCAACGCCCGGACGCTCACCAAGGGGATGGCCATCGGCGTTCTCAGTTGCTGCGGCATTGCGGAGCACCTCGATGGGATCGCACTGGAGCTCCGGCAGCACTGCGGCAGCGGGTGTTTTGGCGGTAGCGACTTGTCCAGCGGTCACACGGCAAGAACATCGGCGAAGACAAGAGCAGGAGGGGCACAGATTCGCGATCAACCTCTCGGGCTCCCGAGAGCATAACTGCTTAGGCGCTGCTTGTCCCCTCCGTTATCCGCAGCTGGGCTGGGCCGCATGTCACTGCAGCGTCGCCAGGTGTGCAGTTGAGGCCTGTTCAAATGAGCACCTGGGGCAAACCATCTAACGGCGATCTGACAGTGACTGTTAGACCCCGAAGCCGTTGCCCCGCAGGCTCTCTGGAGGCCCTCTCTTCTCTTTCTTACCTTTTTAAAAAATAAAGATATTTATATATAGAGGGGTCAAGCTATTGAGCAGGGCCTCTCCCTATACCCCTGTTCCCCTAGGGATTTCATTAGAAGGGTGTGCCTGCACCCCCGCCAGGGCGTAAGAACGTCAGATCCATTGCCCCGCAAGCGTTCTGAGTCTTACGGTCCCAATTTCAGGTCGCTTGTCTTACGGGTCCGCCGCCGCCAGAGCAGCCAAGGGAAGCGCAACCGAGCGTGAGGTGCCCAGGCCCCGAAAGTGCATCGATACCGAGCGGTTCACCCCGGGAAGGCGGCCGAGGATTGTGCTCCAGTTCGTCGCCCAAGCAGTGTCGGCAAGGATGCGGCCAATGGCCTCGGCGCTATTGCTAATCAGCAGCTCACCCTCCCGCACCCGCAGTCCATGGCGGCCCAGCAGATCGGCCGCTTCTCCACGCCGCACGGGCTCCATCGGCGATGGCGCAGCAGCTGTAACCAATTCGACTAGCTCGAGCACTGTGCGCGTAACGGTGCCGCGCTCACTGGTTTCAACCCGCAGCTGGTGCTGCAAGATCCGGTTCAAGCAGCGCTGCTCATCGGGTAGTCCATTGCTCTGGCGATAACTGCTCCAGTCAGTTCCCTCAATAAGGGACTGAATCTCGGCATCTGTTGGAATTTCAGAAGACTGGAGCGCCCAGGCACCAGCCAGCAAGGTGCCGTATTGATCTCCGAGGGCCTGGGAATCGAAATACTTTGCTGCGACTCGGGTGCTCACCTGAACTGCGCCAAGAATCACCGGCAGCAGGGAGATAGTTCGAGCCAGGAGGCGCGAGCCAAATTCAGGTGTGATCAGATGATCGAGATCGTGATCCAGCGCTTGCCAGTGGTCCTGGCGATCTGCGAGCGAGATCTCGGCTGGGTTGCGCAGGGTGAGCTGGGCAAAGCGGCGGCGGTCCGCCCCTTGCTTGAGGCCCGTTGAGATGGAGGAGAGCAGAAACATCGAGCGCACCTGGAAGCGAGATACCTCACCGGCCGGTGTGCCTTTAACAGTGGTGGCCTGCGATTCGGAGCTTGCTACCCGTGCCAGCGAAAGAATCGACTGGATTCTCTGCTGGTCGCTCCTTTCGTTGCTCTCAGCCTCGTCAAATACAACTGGCAGGGCATCACAACGCAGGAATTGGCGAATGCCTGCCTCGGTGCTGTTTCCAACCACCACCAGGCGCATGTCGCCCAGCAGTACGTTCACGTAGCGATCAAGGATCGCCGACTTGCCAGAGCCCGCTGCCGCCGTCAGCCAGACATGGGGCCGCCAGCGCAGCGCACCACAGATCGGCGCGAGTGTTACCCAGCCAGCCAGCAAGAAAGCAGAGGCCGGCACATCCCAGCGGAAACGATCGGCGATCGTTAGTACAGCCAGCGCTTCTTCATCAGAGAGGGGCGGCAGGCCCCGGGGCCCCTCCAGGGCAGTGGCTCGCTGGTAGTGAAACTTGCTGGCAAAAGCAGCATTGATTGGTTGCTGCTGATCGTCGACCAGCAAGCGATCACCGAGGTGCAGAACGCAGCGGCCCTGATCCCACCAGGCGCCCCGGCCGCGTAGCTGATCGGGGTCAAACATCCCCACCTCAGCCTGCCGGCAGAACAGATCTGATGCCGCTGCGGTCCAGTTCACCCCGCGCTTTGAGGGGTAGAGGGTTTCCCAGTAGGCAAGAGGCGCTAGTCGGCAGAGATTGACGCCGCCATGGGCAGAGGAAGCCAGCCGCATTACCTGGCCGGTGGAGCTGGGTTGGTAGTGGTAGCCGTCGCTGTCGTAGCCAAGGCAAATAAACGGCTGGCTAGCTGGCGCCTGGGGGCTGCGGTTTTCAGAAGCTGCGCTGGCTAGCTGGTTCTGTGCACTGGCTTGCTTTGGGGCCCTAGGAGCTGCAGCAGGGTCAGCGGTAGGGAGGGCACCAGCAGGGGGCACAAGAGGTGGTTCAGCGCGTTTGACGGAGCGTCGGTGACGCTGGAAGTAGACCGCTGCCTGCGCTGGTGTCCAGTTCGCATCGGCTAGATCCCAGCCAGCCGCTCCTGGTGCATCGGCGAGATCCCAGTCGCTTTCGCTGCAGCCAGGAGGGATCACAACCGCAACCGCGCACTCGAGTTCCAGCAGCACCGCGCAAAGGCTTGCCATCGCTTCCCGGCCAGGGGCATCGGCATCAGGCCAGAGGGTGACGGCCCGCTGGGCGAGGGGCTGCCAGTCCACGGTTTTCAGCGCGCTGCTACCGCCGCACCAGCTCAGCACCACCAGATCAGGAAAAAGCAGGGCAGCTGCATCAGCTGCTTTTTCGCCCTCGGTGATCAACACCTCAGACCAAACGCGCTGCTCCAGCTGCGGCAAGCGATATAGCGGTCGTGGTGCCGGCCAGTCGGAGCGAAAAAGATCGCGGCGTGAGGGGTGGTGCCAGCCGCCATCAAGCCAGGTGCGCTGCACGTAGGCCTTGCGGGCCTTGCCGCCTTGTAAAAGATCAAAACGCTGCAGCCAAAACAGCTGCTCACCTTTGGCATTGCGGTAACACCACTGGGCGGTGGCACGACCCAGCGGTGGCGGCGGCGCAGCGACTGGGGGCTGAGCAGGCTTGCGCAGCGGCCGGCCAGCAGTTCTCCGTGCTGCAGGTTGCATGGCTGCCGGTGGCAGAGCTAGGTGGGCCTCAATGCGGCGCACGGCGGTCGCGTAGTCCCAGCCCGTTAGGCGCAGCAGTAGGTCCATGCCGTTGCCGCCGCCACCGCGGCGCTCCTTGCCGCCGCACTGGTTGCAGAACCAGCCACCGGCGCCGCTGTCGTTATCCCAGCGGTAGCGATCGCTGCCGCCGCAGGCGGGGCAGGGTTGATGGCGGTTTTGTAGCTGCTCAGTTTTGAGGCCCGCAAGCTCAATCAAGAGCCGGGGCCACTGGCCAGCAGCAGCGGCCACAGCAGCGGTATCCATCAGCGCTCTCCCGTTGCGCTACTCGAGAGGAGGTGGTTGGGATTGCTGCTAGGCGTTGGTCGAGTGAGCTGCTGTTGTTGCTGCTGTTTGATGTCTGCCTTCATTAGCGAGGCAATGGCGCGGCGGATGAAGGAGGCACGGCTTTCGATGCCATCGGCCTGGTCATCAATCCAGGCGACAACGGCATCAGGTAGCTGGAGCTGAACACGCTTCATGGGTGCGGGGCGGAGCCGCGGGACTGTAGCTCTCGGGTTCGCGAGAGCTAGTCTGCTGTGAACGTCTGCGGCCGTGGCTCAGTTACTGCGCCCTTATCAGCAAGAAGCGGTCGAACGACTACGCGCTGCCTTCTTGGCGGGCCACCGGGCCGTGCTGTTTGTGCTGCCTACAGGCGGCGGCAAGACAGTGGTTTTTTGCCATATCGCCCAGCAGGCAGCAGAGCGGGGCAAGCGGATCGCCGTGCTGGTGCACCGGGCCGAGCTGCTGGAGCAGGCCTCCCGCTCCCTTGCTGCTTTGGGGGTGCGCCATGGACTGATCGCTGCCGGGCGGGCGATGAACCTGGCCGCACCGGTGCAGGTGGCCTCAGTTGGCACTCTGGCGCGGCGTTTGCCTCAACTACCAGCTGATCTGTTTGCGCTGCTGGTGATCGATGAGGCCCACCACAGCAATGCCGGCCAGTGGAGCCGGATCATCCAGCATTTCAACGCTGCCCACTTGCTTGGGGTAACTGCCACGCCAGTGCGCAGCGATGGCCGCGGGCTGGGTGAGTATTACTCCGAGCTGGTGCTGGGTCCATCAGCGGCCTGGCTGAGCGCCAATGGCTTTTTGGCACCAGCTCGGGTGTTTGCACCACCTTCCTCCTTTGAAGCGCAGCGGTTGCGGCAGCGCTTGGGCGACTACGACCTGCGCCAGGCCGCAAGTGAGTTGGGCGGCGCGCGCATCCTTGGTGATGCGGTCAGCCACTACCGCCAGCATCTCGGCGATCAGACGGCGATTTGCTTTTGCTGCTCAGTTGCCCATGCCCAGGCGGTTGCAGCAGCATTTATGGAGCAGGGAATTACAGCAGCCTGCATCGACGGCTCGCTTGATGTAGGCCGCCGCCGGCAGCTGCTTGAGCAGTTGGGCAGCAGCGAAATCAAGGTGCTCACCTCCTGCGCCTTGATCGGAGAAGGCGTGGATGTGCCCTCCGTCGGTGGCTGCCTGCTGCTGCGTCCCACCCAAAGCGAAGCCCTGCATTTGCAGATGATCGGCCGCTGCCTGAGGCCGCAAGCCGGCAAGCAGGCGGTGATTCTTGATCACGTCGGCAACATCTCCCGCCTGGGCCATCACCTAGAGGAGCGGCACTGGACGCTGAAAGGAGCCAGCAAGAGGCAGCGCCAGCCGTCCCTATCGGTAAGGACCTGCCCGCAGTGCTTCTGCGCGATGGCCTCCACCACGCTGCGCTGCCCGGAATGCGGCCACCAGTTCCGGCCTGAGCAGCGCTCCTATGCCGTGCAGCCAGGCCAGTTACAGGAGGTAAGTGCCAGCGAGCTCAAGCAGAGGCGCAAACGCGAGCAGCAGCAGGCCACAAATTTGGAGGAGCTGCTTGCTGTTGGCCAGCGCCGCGGCATGAAGAATCCCAATGGCTGGGCGCGGCATGTGCTGGCAGCCCGCCAGAGCAAGGGCCGCTGGGGGCGGCTGGGATGAGCGAGCAGGAGCTGCAGCAGCGCATACGGCTTGAGCTCGGCAGAGGCCCGGTGCGGTTGTGGCGCAACAACGTCGGTGCGCTGCGCGATCAACGCGGCCAGCTGGTCAGCTATGGGTTGTGCCGCGGTAGTAGTGATCTGATCGGCCTGCGGCGGCTGACTATTGGCCCAGAGCACCTAGGCCAGAGCCTGGCGGTGTTTGTCGCCATAGAGGTCAAGAGCGAGCGCGGCCGGCTGACAGCAGAGCAGCAGCAGTTCCTTGAGGTGGTGCGGGAGTTTGGCGGACTGGCCGGCGTAGCTCGTTCGCTGCCAGAAGCAGGGGCGCTGCTGCAGCTAGGTAAGGGCTGACGGCAGCCAGACGCCTCCCTGACGCCTAACTGGAGCCAGGACTGCAGCAGATCGATTGCGTTTTTATGGCTTCTTTGCACCTTCTGCAACAACGCCCAACGGCGAGAGGGTGCAGAATGCTGCTCTCGCGAATCAATACTGATGCCTATGCCTCTCGCAACACCCATGCCAGATCTGCATCGCCAGCTCGGCCAGGCGCGCGAGATCTTTGGCCAGTTCTTACGCAACTGGCGCAAGGCCAACGGCTGGGTGATCACCACTCCCCAGGACTGGGCCAAGGCCTGCCCCGAGATCATTGCGCCAGGGCTGCGGGTTTCCAGTGGCCAGTGGGCCAACCTTGAAAACGCCCAAATCAAGCAGGCCCAGCCGAGCACCTTTTTGCAACTGGCGGCGCTTAATCAAGCTCTAGGCAGCAAGCAGCGGGGTCGAATCAGCGATGCCCTGCTCAAAGAGCGGGTCCATAGCGCCAAGCCCGTACTGCGAGCGGACGGCAGCCCCTGGGGGCCAGAAGACTGGTTTGCCTGCTACATCGGCAACCTCCAGGGCCCAGCTGAGCTGTGGCCAAGCAGCAGCGCCGCTCAAGAGTCGCTTGCCATCGAGCCACTAAAGGCGCGCTATTTGGCTCTGGCGGATGCCCATGAACTCCGGCCGATCACGGCGCTGGTGCAACTGCTCAGTTGCGGCAAGGAGCTGGCCGTAGAGCAGCAGCAGGAGATTGAGGGTGCCTTGCTGCATGGCGAGGCAATCAGCCAAGAAACCTTGCCGGCACTGGAGGAGTTGCTAGCTAGCTGGCAAGAGAAGCTGGGCGAGCCGGCCCCAAAGAGCAGCAAGAAGCGGAAGGGCTGATGCGGATCTGGCATCAGAAGTTGTTTATGGACTCGCGAGAGGATTACCTTTAGGTGGTCTCGGGCCAGCGGAAGAGAAATGCTGGGCCTGATCACCCATCTCGATCCATGTCTCCCTCCCCTGCTGGCGGCCCCGCAGCGACCGCAGCACTCACTGATCTGTTCCGGTGTCAGGCAGCCCTCAGCCAAGCGCTAAGCCGCTGGCAGGGCCAGTGGAGCCAGCTACCTCCCAGCCCGGCAATCAGCTTGCAGGAGGCGGGACTGGCGGTGAGCTTTTCCCGCTCTGGAGAAGGGCTTTACAGCGCCACGCTCCTGCATGAGCAAGGCGCCAGCTTGGATTCAGGGTGCTGCAGCACAGCGCTTGAGGCCTACCTGCTGGTGCTCGGGATGGTTAGTCCCAACTGCCTGTTGATCAAATGAAGCCCAGCGAATATCACGCCCATCCGGCCTGGTCGCCGACGGCGCTCAAGGCGGCTGTTACCGGCACGATGCAGGCCTGGTGGCACCGCTTTGGCCCGGAGGCGTTGGCGTTTGAACCCAGCGGCGACATGGTCAAAGGCGACCTGGTGGACGCGCTGCTGACACCACCGTTTTTGCTTGAGCAGCGCTTTGCGGTGTTCAGCACGATCGCGCGCAACACCAAAGCTGGCGCCGCCAATTGCGCAGCAGCCAAAGCTGCTGGCCTCACCCCTGTAAGTGCCGAGATGGTGGAGCAGGCCCAGCGGATTGCGGCGGCGCTGCGCCGTGATCCAGTGATCGGTGAGGTACTGGCCGCGATGGCGCAGCAGCACTCCCAGCAACCCCATTTCTGGAGTGATGCGGCGGGGCGCCCCTGCCGCTGCCTGCCTGATGTGGTCACAACCGATGGGCGTGTTTATGACCTCAAGAAGACGCGTTCAGCTGTGCCACGCCGTTTTTATTGGCAGGCCAAGGAGCTGGCCTACGACCTGCAGCTGGCCCATTTGGCCTTGGGCCATGCCGACCGCACCGGTTCGCTGCCCAGTGAGATCGGCTTTTTGGCCTTTGAGTGGGAGGAGCCCTATGACTGCGCCCTGCTGGTATTCGATGAGCAGGACCTTGCCAGTGGGCTGGAGCGGCGGGAGGAGGCCTTCCGGCGGATAGCGGCGTGCCAGGCAAGTGGCAACTGGCCAAGCCATGGCCGCCAGCCGTTCCGCCATTTACCTACATCCTCTCGCGCTCCCGAGAGCGAGAGGATTGATGCTGAATCGATCGCCCTCTTTTAAGCCCTGCTTTCCCAATTCCCGCACCCCCAGACCGGTTGTCCATGACTGAACCAGCCCCTAGCTCCAGCGCCCTGGCTACGGCCTCGCCAGCGCAAATCACAGCACCAAAAGCTGCGCCAGCTGATATCAGCAGTGGCGTCTTCTCCGGCATCGCCGCTTTTGAAGCCGCCCAGCGCATGGCCCAGGCCCTCTGCACCAGCACCATGGTGCCAAGCGAATACAGGGGCCAGCAGGGGCTCTCCAATTCTCTAATCGCGCTTGAGATTGCTGCCCGCATGGGGCTATCGCCCCTCGTGGTCATGCAGAACATGACGCCAATCCACGGCAAACCGAGCTGGTCGAGCT
>NZ_JBSYHW010000027.1:0-33531 GCF_056108345.1 Cyanobium sp. NIVA-CYA 375
TTCGCGACTGAGGGCTGCTGGCAGTTCCAGATGGCTGCTGCGGCAGAGCAGAAGTTGCTTGCCCCCCGCCTGCAGGAGCTCTGCCTGAAGCTGTAGCAAAGCTTTGCTGGCGGCCGGTAGTTCGCTGACCTGACCGAGATCAAGAATGATCACGTCTCCATCGGTTGCTGCCTGCTCGATGCTTCCGAGAACGTTTTCCAGGGCGGCGAAATCCAGCACCCCTTGGGCATGAAGCACCTTGATTTGCGATCTCAGGGGATCAAGCACTGCTGCCTCAGCGGTGCTGCGCCAGCGGCGGGAGCGCCGCTCCGTGCCCTTGTAGGTGCTGCGCACCGGCGACTGCTGCAGGGGTGTTTGGTCAAAGAGGTGGAGCTCCAGGGCCTGGGATAGGCGCCGGCAGGTGGCGATGCCGCGCACGCTGTTGCCGAAGGCATCGAGCCTTGGCGAGTAAACCGCGATGCCGAGCCGGCCCGGCACCACCGCAAGCACCCCGCCGCCGACGCCGCTCTTGGCCGGCATCCCCACGTCGTACAACCACTGCCCGGCGTAGTCGTACATCCCGCAGCTGCCCATGACGGCGAGCATGCGGGTGGTGATGGCTGGATTGAGGGGTTCGTCCTTGGTGAGCGGGTTGCGCCCTTGGCAGGCGAGGGTGGCGGCCATCACGGCAAGGTCCCGGCAGGTGACCCCGATCGAACACTGGCGAAAATAGAGATCGAGGCCCGGCTCTGGCTCCTCCTCGATCACTGCAGCGTTGCGCAGCAGGTGGCTGATGGCCCGGTTGCGATGTCCGCTGGCCCGTTCGGATTCATAGACCGACTCATTCACCGCCAGGGGACGACCGGCCAGGCTGGAAAAGAACTCCAGGGTGAGGGCCTCGGCCCGGCCTGGATCGTGGCGCCACACCTGGGCTGCCGTGGCGATGGCACCGGCATTGATCATCGGGTTGCGGGGAATGCCGGTGCGTGGATCCAGGCTGATGGCGTTGAACGCATCGCCCGAGGGCTCCACCCCCACCTTTTTCTCCATGAACGACGGGGAGAGCAGGCTCAGCGCCAGCCCATACATAAAGGGCTTGGAGATCGACTGGATCGTGAAGGTCTTTTCCCAGTCCCCAACCGCATAAACCCTGCCATCGGCCGTTGCCAGAACGATTCCAAAATCCTCTGGATTCGCTTTGGCTAGCTCGGGGATGTAGTTCGCGACCGCGCCCTCACGGCAGTCACGCAGGTCTGCTAAATGCTGTTCAAGCAGTTGTTGGATCAGGGAGGAGCGGATCGGTGCGCTTGACCTCGGTGTCTTTGTGATTTCTGTAATCGCGAATCGCTATTGGTGATCCTGGGTTGTGTTGGCCCCAGTGGCTTGTTCACAGGCAACCTTTGGTCCATGCCAGCTTGGGGGCCCATTCCAGGGAAGGCCGCTAAAGCCATGCGCCTGAGCCTGCAACGCTTTCAGCTCACCAAGGCCGTGCCCCTGGCCATCAGCCGCGGCACGACGGCTGCGGTGGAGCACCTGCTGGTGAGTCTTGAGCACGACGGGCTCACGGGCATCGGCGAGACCGGCGGCTTCGAGACCGGCCACCGCCACTACGCCACCGATGCCGTTGCGGCGGAGCTGGAGGCGGTTGGCCCCCAGCTTGCGGCTCTGGTGCCCCAGCCCCAGCAGGCCCTGGAGCCCCTGCTGGCCGCCCTGAGCCCCCCGGCCCGTTGCGGCTTGGATCTGGCCCTGCACGATTGGTGGGGCAAACGGTTGAACCAGCCGCTGCACCGGCTCTGGGGCCTGGATCCAGGCGCCTGTGTCGCCACCAGCGTCACCCTTGGCTTAGGTACGCCCGAGGCTGTCCTGGCGCGGCTCGAGCGCTGGTGGCTGCAGCTGCCTGCCACCCGCATCAAGCTCAAGCTTGGCAGCCCCGCTGGCATCGCCCACGACCTGGCCCTGCTGGGGGGGGTTGCTACCGCCCTCGAGCAGCGGCGCCAGCAGACCGGCAGCGCCTGTGAGCTGCAGGTGGATGCCAACGGCGGCTGGGATCTGGCCACGGCCCAGGCCATGTTCGAGCCCCTGGAGAGGGCCGGCGTGGTGCTGTTGGAGCAGCCCCTGGCGCCCCTGCTGGATCCCCAGCTGGACACCGCCGGCTTTGCAGCCCTGCACGGGCTTTGCCCCCTGCCCCTGGTGGCCGATGAGAGCTGCTGGCAGCTGGCCGATTTGCTGCGGCTGGCCCCCCACGTAGATGGCATCAACATCAAGTTGCTCAAGAGCGGTGGCCTCAGCGAGGCCCTGCTGCTGGCCCAGACGGCTCGCCGCTTGGGTTTAGGGGTGATGGTGGGGTGCTACTCCGATGGTGCACTGCTCAATGGCGCCGCAGCCCAGCTGCTGCCCCTGGTGACCTGGCCCGATCTCGATAGCCACCTCAACCTGGTGGACGACCCCTTTAAGGGGCTGCCTGTGCAGGGAGACGTGCTGATTCCGCCAGCGGGCCCCGGCCTTGGCATCGATCTGGGTGTCGCCATGGGGCAGTCGTCATGTTGAGCCCAAGCGCTCCGGTCGTGCTGCTGCAGCACGGCGGCCTCAACGACCTCAGCGGCAAGACCGGTTTGGCGATGTTGCGCTATCGCAGTGGGCCGATCGTGGCGGTGATCGATCCGGCTTTCGCTGGCTCCGACCTGCAGCAGGTGAGCGGCATTGAGCGGGCTGTGCCGGTGGTGGCTGACATGGCGGCGGCCCTGGCCTACGGGCCCGAGGTGGCGGTAGTGGGGCTAGCCCCCTCCGGTGGCCGCCTGCCCTCGCCAATGCGGGCCGATTTGCTTGTAGCGCTGCAGGCGGGGCTAAACCTGGCCAGTGGCCTGCACAGCCGCCTTGGCGATGATCCCGAGCTGGCTGCCGCCTGCAGCCGCCCCGGTCAGTGGATCTGGGACCTGCGCCAGGAGCCGGTTGGCTTGGAGGTAGCAGCGGCGCGAGCCGCTGCCCTGCCCTGCCGCCGGGTGTTGGCCGTGGGTTCGGATATGGCCGTGGGCAAGATGAGCGCCTGCTTGGAGTTGCAGGCTGAGGCCAGGCGTCGCGGCCTTGATGCCCGCTTTGTGGGCACGGGTCAGGCGGGAATTCTGATCAGCGGCCAGGGGGTGGCCCTTGATGCCGTGCGGATTGATTACGCCGCCGGTGCCGTGGAGACGGCCGTGCTGGCCGCCGCCGCTGGGGCCGGGCCGCAGGCGTTGCTGCTGGTGGAGGGCCAGGGGTCCCTTTGCCATCCGGGCTCCAGCGCCACCTTGCCCCTGCTGCGCGGCAGCCAGCCCACCGAGCTGCTGCTGGTGCACCGCGCTGGCCAGAGCCACGTGCGCACCCGATCAGGGGAGGTGACGGTGGCGATCCCGCCCTTGCCCGAGTTGATCGTGGCGCTGGAAGCCCTGGCGGCCTTGGGGCGGCCCGATGGCCTGCGGCCGCGGGTGCGGGCCGTGGCGCTCAACACCGCCCGGCTGGATGCCGCCGCCGCCCAGCTCGCTGTTGCCGCCACTGCGGCCGAGGTCGGCTTGCCCTGCGCCGATCCGGTGCGTGATGGGGCTGGGGTCTTGCTGCAGGCGCTGCAGTAAGCCACAAAAAAGCCGCCCCAAAAGTGGTTGGGACGGCTAGGTAATCAAGGGCGAGCGAGGGGATTCGAACCCCCGGATGGCGGCACCACAAGCCGCTGCCTTAACCGCTTGGCGACGCCCGCCATGACTGGTTCAATGTAGCAAGCAGTCGCCAGTCGAGGCCCCTCAACCGTTGAAGCAGCCTTCGCAATTATTGCTACCGCAGATAAGTTGATAAAACGGTGTCAACCTGGATTTACTTGCGATAGAGCACCTTTTGCTCCGCCGTTTGAACGCTTCGACCCGCTTCCCCTGGGCCCCTGGCCTGATCGTGCTCGCCTTGGCCAGCGGCGGCCTTGCCCTCATCAATCCATCCACCGCCGACTTCCGTGGCTTCGCCGGAGACAGGTTGGTGGAAGAAATCGGCAGGGAGCTCTGCGGCGAGGGTGGTTTGCCGGTGCTGATGCGGATGGCAATTCACAACTGTGCGGATTTGGTGCAGGCCCAGCGAGAGGCCTTGGCTGCCGTGGTGGTCAGCCATACCCGCCGCCGCAACTTCGGTGTGTTCAGTGTTTTCGATAGTGAGCTGGGCGGCCAATTGCTGCTGGGCTGGCAGGTGCCGCGCTTTCGCTCCACCGTGGTGGCTGTGGCTGGTCAATTTGTTTTGATCAGCGCCGCTACAGAGCGTTTTGAAAGCCCCTAGTGAGATTCTTGCTGCTGTGAGCTCCACTGCCCTGACCGGCTCCCTTGAGCTGCGCCTGCCCAGGGGGCTGCTGGATCCGCGCCTGGGCGGAGCCGGGTTTTGCGCTGATGCCGATGGCTTGGTGCCCCTGTGCATCGGCTTCGAGGCGGGCCAGATTGCGGCGATTGCGCCCCTTTCCGCCCAGGCTGTGGCTGCAGCCAAGCTGCCCCTGGCCCTCACGCCCTTGGTGGAGCCCCATGCCCACCTGGATAAGGCCTTTAGCGGCGCCGCCTTTCCCAATCGCGAGGGCACGATGGCGGCGGCCCTGGCTGCCAATCAAATCGAATATGGCCAGCGCAGCGCTGAGCAGGTGGCTGAACGGGCTGAGCGAGCCTTGGAGCGCGCCTGGCGCAACGGTGTGCGGGCGATCCGCAGCCACATCGACAGCGTGGGGCCAGGGGCCGAGCCCAGTTGGGAGGCCCTGCTGGCGGCCCGTGAGCGCTGGCGCGAGCGGCTGGAGCTGCAGCTGGTGGCCTTGGCACCGATGGCCCATTGGCTCACGGCGGAGGGGCAGGCCCTGGCCCGGCGGGTGGCCGCTGGCCAGGGCCTGCTGGGTGGGGTGATCGGGCCGCCCTATGGCCAGGGTGCCGCTCGCCGCCGCGCCGACCGCGAGGCCCTGCTGGCCCTGCTTGCCCTGGCTGAGCGCCATGGTTGCGGGGTGGATCTGCACGTTGATGAGGCCGATTCCTGCCCTGGCGCAGGCGTGGCGATGGTGGCCCAGTTGGCCTTGGAGCAGCGCCGCGCTGTGGCGATCACCTGCAGCCACGCCAGCAGCATGGCCCTGTTGCCGCCCCGCAGTTGCGACCAGCTGGCTGATCGGCTGGCCGCCGCCGATATCGCCGTGGTTGCCTTGCCTACCGCCAATTTTTGGCTGCTGGGGCGCCGGCCCGGTCGCACCCCCTGGCGGCGGCCCCTAGCGCCGATCCGCAGCCTGCAGCAGGCGGGCGTGCGGCTGGCTATCGGCGGTGACAACGTGCAAGACCCCTGGTATCCCGGTGGTGATTTCGATCCCATTGAGCTGCTGCGCTGGTCGGCGCCGCTCTGCCAATTGATGCCCTGGGAGCGGCTGGGCCTGGCCCCCTTCAGCACCGCTGCTGCAGCGGTGCTGGAGCTCGCCTGGGATGGGGTGGTGCGGCTTGGGGCACCAGCCGATCTGGTGCTGCTCGGCGCTGACAGCTGGGGGGAGCTGCTGGCTCGGCCGCCCCAGCGGCGGGTGATGCGTCAAGGCGTCTGGCTGCCGCCGCCCGAAGCTGAGAAGCCCTCCCCCCTATTGCCACCCCATGGCTGAGCGTTGCCCTGAGGCCCAGATCACTGCTCTGGCTGCGGAGCTGGGCCGGTTGGATTCGGCCCTGCCGCTGCTTGGGGCCGAGTCGCCGCTGGAGTTGGAGCGGCTCTCCCGCGACTACTACGACTACTCGCCGGTGCTGGTGCCCCTGCTGCAGGGCTGCCGCGCCCAGCTGGTGGCCAGAGCCACCACGGTGGAGCAGGTGCTGCTGGTGGCAGGGGCCTGTGCTCGCCACGGCGTGCCCTTGACGGTGCGCGGTGCCGGCACGGGCAACTACGGCCAGTGCGTGCCGCTGCAAGGCGGCCTGGTGCTGGATCTCAGCGGCCTCAAGCAACTGCGCCAGCTGGATGAAGCCACCGGCGTGCTCGAGGTGGAGGCAGGCGCCTTGATGGGGGCGATCGAGCAGCAGTTGGCCCCCCGGGGCCGGGCCCTGCGGCTGGTGCCCAGCACGGTGCGCAGCGCCAGCATCGGTGGCTTTATCGCCGGTGGCTCCGGCGGTATCGGCTCCCTGCGCTGGGGTTTTCTGCGCGATCCCGGCAACCTGCTGGGCCTGGAGGTGGTAACCCTCGAGCCCGAGCCGCGGCTGCTGCAGCTCGATGCCGCCGCCAGCGCCCCGCTCAACCACGCCTACGGCACCAATGGCATCATCACGGCCCTGCGGCTGCCCACCAGCGATGCGGTGGTTTGGCAGCAGCTGGTGGTGGGTTTCGAGCAGTGGGAGCAGGCCCTGGCGGCGGCCCAGGCCCTTGCCGGTACGGCCTTTGAGCTCCATGCCATCACCGTGCTGGAGGCGCCGCTCGCTAGCCAGCTCCCCTGGCCGGCGGGCTGTCCGGCGCCCGAGCCTGGTGAGCAGCGCCTGTTGTTGCTGGCCGCCCCCGCTGCCCTGGAGGTGTTGCCGAGCTGGCTGGCGGCCCGGGGCGGAGCGCTGCGCTGGCAGGCTCCCCAGGGCCAGAGCCGGGGGCTGCCGCTGCGGGAGCTCAGCTGGAACCACACCACCCTGCATTGGCGCGCCCAGCATCCGGATTGGACCTATCTGCAGATGCTGCTGCCCCAGCCGGAGGCCCCCTGCCTGGAGCGCTTGCGGCAGCAATGGGGCGACGACCTGCTTTGGCACCTAGAGGCCGTGAGGCAGCAGGGTGCGGCCCGGCTGGCGGCCCTGCCACTGCTGCGCTGGCGCGGCGAGGCGGCCCTGCAGCGGCTACTAGACGATTGCCGCAGCTGCGGTGCTGTGCTCTTTAATCCCCATGTGATCAGCGTCGAAGATGGCGGCCTGGGCGTTATCGATGCCGACCAGGTGGCAGCAAAGGCCGCCTACGACCCGGCCGGCCTGCTCAACCCCGGCAAATTGCGCGGCTGGCTCAGCAGCCCAGGCTGAGGCGGGTATCGGCGCCGGTGATCGGGTTGGTGCCTTCGGCATCGCGGCAGAGGGAGCGCTGGTCTACCCGGTCGATCAGGGCGTCGCTGAAGTCGGCATCGGTGACGTTGGCGCCGCGGAAGCTGCTGCCAGAAGCGATGGCCCCGGTGAGGATGGCCCCGCTGAGATCGGCTCCGGAGAGGTCCACCTTGTCCATCAGGGTGCCGCTGAGATCGGCGCCGGCGAAATTGGCATTGGGGAAGGCCGCCTGGGTGAGAATCGCCCCGTGCAGATCGGCGCCGCTGAAGTTGGCGTGTCGTCCCGTGGCTCCAGCGAAGGAGGTATTGGCTAGATCCTGGCCGCTGAAATCCTGCTCGTTCTGATTGGTGAGCGTGTAGTCCACGCCGGAGAAGTCGGCCGCCGCCGGCAATGGAGAAAACAGTGGAGAAAGCAGCAGCAGCCCCAGGGCTAGGGAAAGGGCCACTAATTTCGCCACTGATTTGGCTCCTGACTGGGCCGCTGAGAGGAGCTCGAAGAGGGGAGCCATGGGGATCGGCCGCGGGACCTCACTCTGGCCTGGATGGTGTGCGGTGGCAGAAGGGGAGAAGTAGATAGGTGTTTTACGACTTGACTTAGCCTTAGCTAAGCTAATCAGCAAAAACATGCTCGAGGGGGCTCGAGCTTGGTTGATGGGCTAGTGGGGCTGGTGGCGATGAGCAGCAGGCGAATTAACCAGCTAATTAACCGGCTAATTAACCAAAACCAGAAGTCCCTGGGCTTGCAACTGGGGCTTGCCCTGATGGGGCTACCTGGCCGAGTAGGTAGAGAGAGCCAGCAACTACCACGCGCTGCGAACCACTTCCCGCTTGCGCCAGGCCGGCCTCGAGGCTGGGGGCGCTACGGAGCTGGCTAGCGAGTCTGGGACAGGCGGCGGTAAGGGCTTCAAGGCTCCAGCAGGCGTGCCCCGGCACCGGCACAATCCAGGCTCGGTCGTCCGGGGCCAGCAGGGCCGCGGCTATCTCCGGCCCCTGCTTATTGGCCAACATGCCGAGCAGCCAGTGGCGCGGGCCGGGGGCCAGGCCGTGGCGCTCGGGATTGGCGTCGAGCTCAGAGCGCAGGGCGAGGGCGGCCGGCAGGTTGTGGGCGCCATCGAGCAGCAGGGGCTGGCCGCCCCAGCTCAGTTGTTGCAGGCGGCCTGGCCAGCGGGCGGCTGCGAAACCGCGGCGTATGGCTGGGTCGTTGACCGGCCAGCCCCGCTCCCCTAAGGCCCGCAGTAGGCCCAGGGCGACGGCGCCATTGGCGGTCTGCACGGCTCCTGAGAGCCCTAGGGGCCACTGGTCGAGATCCAGCGGCTCCACCCAGCGCAGTTCGGCTCCCACTGCGGCGGCGCGATCGTTCAGCACCGCCGCCACCTCCGGGCTCTGGGGTGCGCTAACTGCCACGGCCCCCGGCTGGAGCACGCCAGCTTTTTCGGCGGCAATTGTGGCTGGATCTGGCCCGAGGAACTCGGCGTGATCGAGCCCCACCGAGGCAAAGCCGATCACGGGCCGGTGGGGATGGCAGGTGGTGGCGTCGAGCCGGCCCCCCAGTCCCACCTCCAGCACCACCAGCTCACAGTTCGCCTCCGCGAAGGCCAGAAAGGCCGCGGCGGTGACCAGCTCAAACGGCGTGAGCTGGTGGCGTTGGGCGATCGGCGTGGCGGTTTCCAGGTGGCGGCGCAGGTCTGGTGCGGCGATTGGGGTGTCGCCCAGCCGGATGCGCTCGGTCCAGCTCACCAGGTGTGGCGAGGTGTAGAGGCCGGCGTGGATGCCGCTGGCCAGCAGGGCCTGGTGCATCAGGGTGCAGATCGAGCCCTTGCCGTTGGTGCCCGCCACCTGCACGGCGGCAAAGCGGCGCTCGGGATGCCCAAGCTCGGCTAGGGCCGCCTGGAGGCGATCGAGGCCCAGGTCGACGCCGCGGCGGCTGAAGGGCTCGATCAGGTCGGCGAAGGGGTCGTGTTCAACGCCCAAGGCTGTTTTAGCGACCAAGGCTGACTAGGGCGCGCTCGAGGCGGTCGACGGCCAGGCGCAGGTGGCGGGGCTGGATCACCAGCGGGGGCACGAAGCGAACCACCAGGGGACCAGCGGGCACCAGCAGCAGCCCTTGCTCCATAGCCGCCTTGACGATCTCCGGGGCGCTCGGGGCTTCGGCGCGCAGCACGAGGCCTTGCAGCAGCCCCCAGCCCCGCACCCCCTCCAGCAGGCTGGGATGGCGGCTCACTAGCTCGGCCAGCAGCTCCTGCAGCAGCGCCCCCATCCGCTGCACGTGGCTGAGCAGGTCGCGCCGCTCCAGTTCGGCTAGCACGGTGAGGCCGGCGCGGCAGGCGAAGGGGTTGCCGCCGAAGGTGCTGGCGTGTTCGCCGGGGCGGAAGTGATCCACTGAGGCTTTCACCGCTAGGGCACCGATGGGGATGCCGCCGCCTAGGCCCTTGGCCAAGGTGATGGCATCGGGCTCGACGCCCAGCTGCTCGTAGCCCCAGAGCTGGCCGCTGCGGCCAACGCCGATCTGCACTTCATCGAAGATCAGCAGGATGTGGTGGGCATCGCAGAGTTCGCGCACCCGCTGAAAAAAGGAGCGATTGCCGGGATGCACGCCGCCCTCGCCCTGGATTGGTTCGAGCAGCACGGCGGCCACCCGCGGGCCCTGGGCTTCGCAGCTGGCCAGCAGGGCCTCAAAGGCGGCGGTGTCGTTGTATGGGAAGTAGCGGAAGCCCTGCACCATCGGCTCAAAGCCCTGGTGGTACTTGGGCTGGCCCGTGGCTGAAACCGCAGCCAGGGTGCGGCCGTGGAAGCTGGCCTGGGCGGTGAGGATTAGGGGCGCCTTGCCGTCGCCAGCGGCGATGCCGCGCACCGTGTGGCCGTGCTTACGGGCCAGTTTGATGGCGGCCTCATTGGCCTCAGCGCCGGAGTTGCAGAAGAAAACCCGATCCAGGCAGCTGCTGGCGGTGATCGCAGCGGCCAGTTCCTCCTGCTCGGGGATTCGATACAGATTGGATACGTGTTGCAGCTTGCCGAGCTGGCGGCTTAGGGCCCGCTTCAGCCGCCCGTCGCTGTGACCGAGGGCGCAGACGGCAATGCCGGCCACGCAGTCGAGATAGCGCTTGCCATTGCTATCCCAAACCCAAACTCCCCGGCCCCGGGTGAGGCTTATCGGGAAGCGGGCGTAGGTGTCCATGACCTGCGAGATGGGAGCGGTGGGACTCGAACCCACAAACCCGAAGGCGCTCGATTTTGAGTCGAGTCCGTCTACCAATTCCGGCACGCTCCCGCCGATGACAGCTTAAGCCTCCGAGCTGACGCGCTCAATGCTTGCTCCGGCGGCATTGAGCTTGCCCTCGAGGTTGGCGTAGCCACGATCTAGGTATTCCAGGCCGCGCACGCTGGTGATGCCATCGGCGGCTAAGCCGGCCAGCACCATGGCAGCCGAGGCGCGCAGGTCGCTGCCCTGCACTGGAGCACCGCTGAGGCGGGCTACTCCTTCCACAAAGGCGGTATTGCCCTGCATGCGGATGTCGGCGCCCATCCGCTGCAGTTCGCCCACGTGTTGCAAGCGATTTTCAAAGATGTTTTCGGTAATCACGCTGGTGCCCCGGGCCGTGGCCAGCAGGCTCATAAACGGGGCCTGTAGATCGGTGGGGAAGCCGGGGAATGGCTGGGTGCGCAGGTCGACTGCGTTGATCTGGTCGGCCTTGATGGTGAGGCCGATACCGTCGTGCTCCAGGGTGCAGCCCGCTTCCTCAAGCTTGGTGAGTACGGCGCCAAGGTGCTCGGGGATCAGCGGCGTTACTCGCAGGTGGGAGCGGGTGATGGCAGCGGCCAAAAGGAAGGTGCCAGCTTCGATGCGATCGGGGATCACGGCGTAGTCGGCCCCATGCAGGCGATCCACGCCCACGATCGTGATGGTGGAGGTGCCGGCGCCGCGCACCTTGGCCCCCATGGCGATCAGCAGGCCCGCCAAATCAACCACCTCTGGCTCAAGGGCGGCGTTGTCGATCACTGTCTCGCCATCGGCAAGAGCGGCCGCCATCATCAAGGTCTCGGTGGCTCCAACGCTGGGGCAATCCATGTGGATGCGGCCGCCCGTCAGGCGGTGGCCGCGACCGGGAACCACGGCTGTAACTACCCCATGTTCAATGGTGACCTGGGCTCCCATAGCCTTGAGGCCCTTTACATGCTCAACAACCGGCCGGGTGCCGATCTGGCAGCCGCCAGGCAGGGGCACCTTGGCCATGCCCATGCGGGCCAGCAGGGGGCCAATGCAGAAGAAGCTGGCCCGCAGGCTATTCACCAGCTCGTAGGGAGCTGCAGAATTGTTGATGCTTTCGCCGTTCAATTCCAGTGCGTCGCCAATACGACAGACCTGACCGCCGAGACTGCTGAGCATTTCGCTCATAGCGGCGATGTCGGTGAGCGGCGGAACATTCCGCAGCCGGATCGTGTCGCGAGTCAAAAGACAGGCGGCCATCAGCACCAATGCTGAATTTTTGGCGCCACTTACTTGCAATTCACCGGAGAGGGGCCGGCCGCCCCGGATCTCCAGTTGAGGATTTTGAAGAGAGTGAATTTTGTTGGGCGCCTGGACAGCGATCAAACCCATGGAACGACCGCTTGGCTCACGTCGCAGCATATTGACAACAAATGGCGAGACCGTCTAGGGGACGCCGCTGGAACTGTCTTGAACCGCTGGCGTGGGTTGCCGATGGCTTATGTTTTGGGCGTTGCAGCGAGATTTGCTCTAGCAACAGCCACGCGGATGTGGCGGAATTGGTAGACGCGCTAGTTTCAGGTACTAGTGGCAGCAATGTCGTGGGAGTTCAAGTCTCCCCATCCGCACTTTTCTCATGATCGTTCTCAAGATTTCAAATGCTTCCGAGGTAATGGCCTCAAAGCTCGGCAAATTCCTTGAGAGCCTGACGCCAGAAAGCCTCGATCAATCCACAATCGAGGACGTGTTGCTGAAGAAACTTGTCGAAAACCTGCAGGCTGAAGGCTTGAAGGGTGAGGTTGCCTCGGTGCGGGGCCTAGATCTCGACGGTAAGGAGGTTGTGGTCCACGACGGACTGCACGTGCGCCGTCACCAGGCGTTTTGAGGTGATCGCTAGTGATGGCTTGGGTGGTGCGCAGCCGCTCACTAGCCGCCGTAACCCTCTGGTGAAGCAGCTGCGTCTTTTGCAGGAGTCTCGCGGTCGCCGCGAGCAGGGTTTGCTGCTGCTGGAAGGCACCCACCTCCTGCAGGAGTCGCTGCGACTAGGGCTTCAGCCCAGGGACGTGCTGGTTACCGCCGCATGGCTGGCCAACCATGGCGAGCTGGTGGCAGCCCTACCTCCAGGTTGCAGTTCGCGACTGGTGAGTGGCGAGGTGCTGGAGGCCATAGCCACTACCCAGCATCCCGAGGGGGTGGTGGCCAGCCTGCTGCCTCCGACGGCAGCGGCTCCAGCCAATACCAGCTTTGTGCTGGCTCTTGATGGGATCCAGGATCCCGGCAACCTCGGCACCTTGATGCGCACTGCCTTGGCGGCGGGGGTCGGGGCTCTGTGGTTGGCCGATGGGGCTGACCCCTTTCAACCCAAGGTGTTGCGCGCCTCGGCGGGGGCTGCCTTGGCCCTGCCCCTGCTGCGGGAGAGCAGGCAGGAACTGGCGGAGCGGTTGCAGGCGGCAACGGCCGCCGGCCTGCAGCTGGTGGTTGCGCTGCGCCCCGAGACCGAATCGGTGGCTGCTACTGAGGCGCCTATTCCCTATTGGCAGCTCGATTGGACCCGGCCCACGGTGTTGCTGCTTGGCAATGAGGGGGCTGGGGTGTCAGCGGAGCTCCAGGCTCTGGCCAGCCAGCGCGTCACCATTCCCCACAGCCCGGCGGTGGAATCCCTAAATGTGGCCGTGGCGGCAGCTCCGCTCCTGCTCGAGCGCCTGCGCCAGCAGGCTGGAGCTTGACGGGGGAGAATGCCTGTCAACAACCGCAGTGCTGCCCGGTGAGCGACGCCCCCCTTGACGGATTGCGTTTTGATGGTTCGAGTTTCGATTACGACGTGGTCGTGATCGGTGCCGGCTATGGCGGCTTCGATGCGGCGAAGCACGCTGCCGACCATGGCCTGCGGGTCGCCATTGTTGAGTCGCGCGATATGGGCGGCACCTGCGTGAACAGGGGCTGTGTGCCCTCTAAAGCCCTGCTGGCGGCCAGCGGCCGGGTGCGGGAGCTGGCCGACGCCGAGCATCTGGCGGGCTTCGGCATCCACGCCGCCCCGGTGCGCTTTGAGCGCCAAAAGATCGCCGACCATGCCAACCAGCTGGTGGCAACGATCCGCAGCAATCTCACCAAAACCCTGGAGCGCGCCGGTGCCACGATCCTGCGGGGCCAGGGCCGCCTGGCCGGCCATCAGCAGGTGACGGTGCGCGAGAGCGGCAGTGGCATTGAGCGCACCATCAGCGCCCGCGATGTGATTCTGGCTACCGGTTCCGAGCCTTTCGTACCCCGCGGCATCGAAACCGATGGGCGCACCGTGTTCACCAGCGATGAGGCGGTGAACCTTGAGTGGCTGCCCCGCTGGCTGGCGATCATCGGCAGCGGTTATATCGGACTGGAATTTGCCGATGTGTACACGGCCTTGGGCTGTGAGGTCACGATGATTGAGGCCCTCGATCGGGTGATGCCCACCTTCGATCCCGACATCGCCAAGCTCGCTGCCCGCACCTTGATCAATGGCCGCGATATCGATGCTCGCGCCGGGGTGCTGGCCCGCAAGGTGACCCCCGGCTGCCCGGTCAAGATCGAGCTGGCAGACATGGCCACCAAGGAGCTGGTGGAAATCCTGGAGGTTGATGCGGTGCTGGTGGCCACTGGGCGGGTGCCCACTAGCGCCGAGCTCAATCTGGCTGCCGTTGGTGTGGCAACCGAGCGGGGCTTCGTGCCGGTCGATGAGTGCATGCGGGTGCTGGTGGGCGGTGAGCCGGTGCCGCACCTTTGGGCCGTAGGCGATGTGACCGGCAAGATGATGCTGGCCCACACCGCCGCCGCCCAAGGCACCGTGGCGGTGGACAACATTCTTGGCCACAGCCGCAAGATCGACTACCGCTCAATCCCAGCGGCCACCTTCACCCACCCAGAGATCAGCTCGGTGGGCCTGAGCGAGGCCGATGCCAAGGCTCTGGCTGAGCAAGAGGGCTTTGAGCTGGGCCTGGTGCGCAGCTACTTCAAGGCCAATTCCAAGGCCCTGGCTGAACTAGAGGGCGAAGGCCTGATGAAATTGCTATTCAACAAAGCCAGCGGTGAGGTGCTGGGCGCCCACATCTTTGGCTTGCATGCGGCCGACCTGATCCAGGAAATCGCTAACGCCTTGGCGCGCCGCCAGAGCGTGGTGCAACTGGCCACGGAGGTGCACACCCATCCCACCTTGAGTGAAGTGGTGGAAGTGGCCTACAAGCAAGCAGCCATGGCGGTGGCAGGCTGAGCACCATGGAGATCCGTCGCCGGCCGCCCAACCCCAAGGTGAAGGTGGCCTTTCTCGAATACGCCATCCGCCACGAGGACAGCGAACCACGCCACATTCTTGAGCAGATCCTCTGGGAGAAGGATCGGGAGATAACGGCCGCCCGGGAGCGGGTGCCCTTGGAGAAGCTCAAACAGCAGGTGGCTGAGCTGCCGGCGACCAGGGATTTTTTGGCGGCCCTGCGGGCCTCCTGCCGCAAGCCGGCGGTGATCGCCGAGGTGAAAAAGGCCAGCCCCAGCAAGGGCGTGATCCGCGAGGATTTCGATCCCGAAGCGATTGCCAAGGGCTACGCCGCCGGTGGCGCCAGCTGCCTCTCGGTGCTCACCGATAAGCAGTTTTTCCAGGGTGGCTTTGAGGTGCTGGTGCAGGTGCGCCAGGCGGTGGATCTGCCCCTGCTCTGCAAGGACTTCATCCTGAGTCCTTATCAGCTTTTTCAGGCCCGCGCCGCCGGGGCCGATGCTGCCCTGCTGATCGCCGCGATTCTTAGCGACCAGGATTTGGCCTACCTGCTCAAGGTGGCCAGGGCTTTGGGCCTGGCCGTGCTGGTGGAGGTGCACGACGGCGAGGAACTAGAGCGGGTGCTGGGCCTTGATGGCGTGCAACTTATCGGTATCAACAACCGCGATTTGGCCAGCTTCCATACGGATTTGGCCACCACTGAGCAGCTCACTGCCGTTTACGGCGAACGCATCCGCGCCAAGGGCTGCCTGCTGGTGAGCGAGTCGGGCCTTTTCACCCGCGACGATCTCGACCGGGTGCAGGGTGCTGGCGCCGATGCGGTGCTGGTGGGCGAAGCCCTGATGCGTCAGGCCGATGTGACCGCCGCCCTGGAAACCTTGATCGGGATTTGACGCAGATGCATCCGGCAGCCTTGGAGCAGCGGCCCCGCTACGACCTGGTGGTGGTGGGGGCTGGGCCGGCCGGGGCCATGGCGGCGGCGGTGGCGGCCCGGGGCGGTCTGCGGGTGGCCTTGCTCGAGAAGCAGCCCTTGCCGCGCCACAAGCCCTGCGGCGGCGGCATGCCGGTGCCGGTGCAGCGGGAGCTGCTCGATCTGGCCCCCGAGGCGCTGGTGGATACGCGGGTGTGCTTCATGCGCCACAGCTGGTGCTTCGGCCGGGCGGTGGAGGCGCCGATCGATCCGCCCGGCACTCCGCCGGAGCAATCGCGCGGGCTGCTGATGGTGCAGCGGCCGCGCTTCGACCATGCCCTGGTGCGCCAGGCCCAGGCCGCCGGCGTTGAGCTGCTGGAGGGCCATGCCTTTGCCGGCCTCGAGCGCGCTGCTGGCGGAGTGACCCTGCAGGTGCGGCGGCGGGCTGTGGCCGGCCAGGAAGCTGCGGCGGGCACGCTGCTGGCCGATGCCGTGATCGGTGCCGATGGCGCCGCCGGAGGGGTGGCCGCCGCCGTTGGACTGCGCCGCTCACCGCGGATCGCCCTGGCCCTGGAGCTGGAGGTGCCGCACCGCTGGGATCCGGCTGATCCGCTGCTGCGCCAGGATCTGCTGCATTTGGAATACGGCGCCCTGCGCCGCGGCTACGCCTGGGTGTTCCCCAAGGCCGACCACCTCAACATCGGCGCCGGCCTCTTCCACGGCCGCCAGCGCGATGTGCGACGCGACCCCAGCGCCCGCGCCCGCATCCGGGCTGCCATCGAGGCCTACGCCGCCGCCCTTGGGGTGGCGCCCGAGCGCCTGCGGGGCCTGCGGGGCCACGCCCATCCGCTGCCCTTCTGGGATGGCCCCGAACCGCTGCACAGCGCCGATGGCCGGGTGCTGCTGGTGGGCGATGCGGCCGGCCTGATCAACCCCCTCTTCGGCGATGGCCTGTTCCATGCCATCCGCAGCGGCCGGCTGGCGGCCGAGGCGCTGCTGGCAGGCCAGCCCACCAGCCACACCGCCCGGGTGCATGGCCTGCTCGCCGATGATTTCGAGGCGGCGCGGCGGCTGGCGCGCCTGTTCTACGGCCTGCCGGGGCTCACCTACCGCTACGGCATCGCCCAGCCGCGGGCCACGCCATTGGCGGCGCGGCTGCTGGGGGGTGAGCTGAACTTCCGGGGCCTGGGCCGCCGCTCGCTGCGGCGCATTGCCAGCGGGCTGTTGGGGGAGGTGGTGGGGATTGGCAAGGGGGCCTGAGGGTTCTTGCCAACACCGGTCGATCGGCCGGCCAAAAAAAAGCAGCCCCCGCCGCGGCGGAGGCTGTTTGAACAGGCCTGAAAACCGATCCGGCAGGATCAAACTTTGCGGGAGTAAAACTCAACCACCAGCAGTTCGTTGATCTCGAGGGCGACCCATTCGCGCTCGCATTTGCTGATCACCTTGGCGACGAGCTTGTTCTTATCGAGCTCCAGGTGGGGCGGGATGTTGGCCAGACCCGGGAAGGCCAAGTTGCCTTCAGCCAATTGCTTGCTCTGCTTGCGCTCGCGCACGGCGACCACATCGCCGGCCTTGCACTGGTAGCTGGGGATGTCCACGACGCGGCCGTTCACGGTCACGTGGCCATGGTTCACCAGCTGGCGGGCGCCGGGGACGGTGGGACCAAAACCCAGACGGAAGCAAACATTGTCGAGACGGTTCTCGAGCAGTTTCAGCAGGTTGGTACCCGTGGAACCCTCTTGGGCCCGGGCTTTCTTGACGTAGCGAACCAGCTGACGTTCGGAGATGCCGTAGTTGAAGCGAAGCTTCTGCTTTTCTTCGAGGCGGATGGCGTATTCGGAGCGCTTGCGACGGGCTTGGCCGTGCTGACCGGGGGGATAAGACCGCTTGGCGGACTTACGGGTGAGACCGGGAAGGTCTCCCAAGCGCCGCGTGATCCTCAGACGAGGGCCGCGGTAGCGAGACATGAAAACAAATTCAAAGGACGAAGTACCTCCCTGGGGAGGCAAGGCGCTGCGGTATCGAGCATGCTGGGATGATCCCGCTAACCCGAGCTGTGCCGCGCCAACGATCGATCTTATCGGTTGGGCCGCGCAGCCTCGATCTCCAGCCAGAGCCAGGCCTCGCCTCGCTGCAAGCGGCCGAGCTTGGGGTTGCGACCCAACTGCCGCCCAAACCGCAGACCCAATTGCTGACTCGTGGCCTGGCGGCACTATTGCTCGCCTTGATCGGCTTTTATCGCCAGTGGCTTTCGCCCTTGCTTGGGCCCCGCTGCCGTTTCATTCCCAGTTGCAGCGCCTACGGCCTCGAGGCGATCAGCCGCCATGGGCCCTGGCGGGGCAGCTGGCTCACCTTGCGGCGGCTGCTGCGTTGTCATCCCTTCACCGCCTGCGGTTGCGATCCCGTGCCCGATTGATGCGCTCCTCCTCCCCCGGGTACCCGGTTTTGCTGCTGCTAACCCGTAAGGGGTGCTGTCTGTGCGAGGGACTGGAGCAGAAGTTGCGTGCCCTCGATCTCCCCCTAGCCCTTGAGACGATTGATGTGGATGGCGATCCCGCCCTGCAGGCGCGCTTTGGGCTGGAGGTGCCCGTGCTGCAGGTGCGCTCTGCCCAGGGAGATCGGCAGCTGCCGAGGGTGCCGCCACGCTTGAGCGGATCCAGCTTGCAGGTTTGGTTGCAGAAGCATGGTTTTTCCAGCCAGGACGCTTAGATAGGCCCCAGTTTTACTGACGACGCCATGAGCCAGCTGCTCCATCCGGTCCTGCAGCAGGTGGGCCTGGAGGTGCCGGCGGGCGTGCCCAATGGTGAGCTGAGCGGCATCAGCTGTGATTCGCGCCGCACCGGGCGGGGCACTTTGTTTGTGGGGCTGCCTGGCAGCCAGGTGGATGGTGGCTGCTTCTGGCCCCAGGCCCTGCAGGCCGGCGCGGTGGCGGCGGTGGTCAGCGAGGCCGCGGCAGCGCTTCAGCCGCCTGGGCCAGACGATGCCGTGCTGGTAGCGCCTGAGCCGCTTGCCCGCTGGGCCGGCGAGCTGGCGGCTGCATTTTGGTCCCAGCCCAGCCGCCGGCTGGCCCTGATTGGCGTCACCGGCACCAACGGCAAAACCACCACCACCCATCTGATTGAGCATCTGGCGGTTTCGGCAGGCAGGCCTTCGGCTTTGTTTGGCACCTTGGTGAACCGCTGGCCCGGCTACAGCGTGACCGCCCAGCACACCACCGCCTTCGCCGATCTGCTCCAGGCCCAGCTGGCCCAGGCCGTTGAGGCCGGTGCCCAGATCGGTGCCATGGAGGTGAGCTCCCATGCCCTTGATCAGCAGCGGGTAGCTGGCTGCCTCTTCTCCGGCGCCGTGTTTACCAATCTCACCCAGGACCACCTCGACTACCACCTGTCGATGCAGGCCTATTTCGAGGCCAAGGCCCAGCTATTTGCCGAGCCGCTGCTGGCGGGTGGGGCCGTAGTGAATGGCGACGACCCCTGGGGCGCCCAGCTGGTGAGCCGTTTAGGCAATGGCTGCTGGCGCAGCTCCCTGGAAGACCCCAGCGCCGAGCTGTTCATCCGTGATCTGCAGCTTGGCGCAGGCGGCGTGAGCGGGGTGCTGCAGACGCCGGCGGGGGAGGGGGCATTCCACTCGCCCCTGGTGGGGCGCTTCAACCTGATGAACTTGTTGCAGGCGGTTGGAGCCTTGGTCCAGCAGGGAGTCCCCCTGGCCCTGTTGCTAGAGGGGCTGGCCAGTTTCCGCGGTGTGCCTGGACGCATGGAGCGGGTGGTGGTGGGTGACGGCTGCGGCGATCCAGCCGTGCTGGTGGATTACGCCCACACCCCCGATGGCCTGGCCAATGCCCTGGCTGCCTGCCGCCCCTTCACGGCGGGGCGCCTGATCTGCGTGTTCGGCTGCGGCGGCGACCGCGACCGCAGCAAGCGGCCCCAGATGGGAGCGATCGCAGCCCAGCTGGCTGACCAGCTCTATGTCACCTCCGACAACCCCCGCACCGAGGATGCCCAGCAAATCCTGGCCGATGTGACTGCCGGCATTGCCCCTGGAGCATCCATGCAGGTGGAGGCCGACCGGGCGGCAGCCATCGCCGCGGCCATCGCCGCGGCCGCACCTGGGGATCTGGTGCTGATCGCCGGCAAGGGCCACGAGGACTATCAGATCCTCGGCACCACCAAGGTTCACTTCGACGACCGGGAAGAGGCGGAGAAAGCCCTGCGCCGCCGGCGTACCACTTAGGGGATAAATGTATCGAAATATACCCAGTGGCTTGTTTGTGCAAGGGGCTCTGGGTACATTTCTCTTGTTGTATCAACCACTTTTGTGACAACCTCTGTTCCGATGGGCAAGAAGCTTCTTGCCGAAGGTTTCGGTACTTTTTGGCTGGTGTTGGGAGGCTGCGGCAGTGCCGCAATCGCCGCTAATTTCCCGTACATCACTGGAGCTGATATTGCCCCTGGCAATCCCTTTGGTCTTGGTTTTCTAGGCGTGTCGCTGGCCTTTGGCCTCACGGTGGTGACCATGGCCTATGCAATTGGCCACATCTCTGGTTGTCACCTCAACCCGGCGGTGAGCTTCGGGCTTTGGGCTAGCGGTCGAATGAAGGGTTCGGAGCTGCTTCCTTACATTGTGGCTCAGGTGATTGGTGGTGTGCTGGCCGGAGGTTTCATTAAGCTGGTAGTGGCTGGTGGTCCGGCGTTTGATTTAGTAATGTCTGGCAGTAACCCGCTTGCAACAAATGGTTGGGGCAGCCATTCGCCGGGTGGCTATGGCTTCTGGGCGGCCTTGATCGTCGAGCTGGTGCTCACCTTCTTCTTCCTGTTGGTGATTATTGGCGCTACCGATCGTCTGGCCCCCTCTGGTTTTGCTGGCCTTGCTATCGGCCTCACCTTGGCCCTGATTCACATGATCAGCATCCCGGTGACCAACACATCGGTTAACCCTGCCCGTAGCACTGCAGTGGCTGTTTGGGCCGGAGTAGAAGCGATGGGTCAGCTCTGGCTGTTCTGGGTAGCACCGATTGTGGGAGCCCTGCTGGCTGGCTGGGTGTATCGCAATGTGTTCAGCGACCAGGCTTCCTGATCGCAATTAGATCTAGGCAAGCTGGATCTAGATAAGGGGCGAAAGCCCCTTTTTTGTTTGGAGACGGGAGCACTCAGAGCGCTTGCAAAGCTGCAAGCAGCTGCTCGATCTCAGCTTCGGTGCTGGTGATGTGGGTGCAGGCCCGCAGGCAGTGGGGATCGTCGAGGCTGCGTAGCCAGATGCCCTGTTCACCCAGGCGCTTCACCACCCTTTCCGGATCTTCGCCGCTGAGCTCAAAGCTCACCAGCCCCGCTGGTGGCGGCACCTCCAACAGGGTGCGGGCCCGGGGGTTGGCCTGCAGTCCTTGCCAGAGATAGCCGCTGCGTCGCTGAATCAGGGCCAGGCGCTCTTCGGCAGTGCCTTGGGCCTCCAGCAGTTGCAAGGATTGCTCAAGGCCAGCGCAAAGGGGTATGCAGGAGGTGGCCACTTCAAAGCGCCGGCTGTCGGTGTGAAAGTCGCTCTGGCCGCTGGCTTCGTGGCTAAGGCTGCGCCAGCCGATCAGGGTGGGTCTGGCCTCGCGCACCACCCGCTCCGACAGGGCTACTGCTCCCAGTCCCTCGGGGCCACAACACCACTTGTGGCCGGTGCAGCCGTAGATGTCGGCAGCCGCGGCTGCAGTTGAGATGGGGATGGCCCCAAGGGATTGGGCCCCGTCCACCAGCAGCCAGGGATGCCTGGGGTGTGAGCTGAGCTGGCTTGCCACCGCTGCAATCGGCATCACCTGGCCCGTATTCCAGAGCAGGTGTGAAAGCACAACCAAGCGGGTGGCTGGGCTGAGCTGGCGATCCAATCGCTGCAGCACTTGCTGGTCTGTGTCCTCAGGGCTGCCGCGCAGATCCGCCACCGCCAAGGTGGTGAGCACAAGCCCTTGGCGGTGGGCTAGTTCGCGGCAGGCGGCCACCACCCCCGGATGCTCGCAGTCGCTGATCAGGAGTTCGTCGCCGGCCTGCCAGGGCAGGCCCCAGAGCGGCAATACGCAGCCACTGGTGACGTTTTCGCTGAAGGCCAGCCGGTGCGCCGGCACGCCAAACCAGCTGGCCAGGTGCTGACGCAGCTGGCTGGTGGTCTGTTCGACAAACGGCCAGACGGCGCCGGAAAAGGGGCCCAGCTCCTGAATGGTGCGCCAGGCGGCCGTGATGGCCTCGAGGGAGGAGCTCGGCAGGGGCCCCTGGCCGCCGTAGTTGAAGTAGGTCTTGTTGGCCAGGGCGGGTAGCTGGGAGCGGAAAGTAGCTGGCATCACGAGTGCCTATTTGTCAGGATCCTGGCATTGCATTGACTTTCGGGCTGATTATCAGTGAAAGGTTTCTATTCCAATGTTTCTTTATGCCAACTCCTGACCTGTCTGCGCTCGTCGCTTCCACTATTGTTCCGTTCGTTTTAAAGTTGGTTGGGGCAGTTGCCCTCTGGATTGCAGGCGGCTGGCTGATTCAGCTAGCAATGCGCATAATGCGCAAAAGTTTGCGCCACAGCACTCTTGATGCGACTGTAGTCGGCTATTTGATCAATATCCTCGCGGCGGTTTTGCGAGTGATTTTGGTAGTAGCGATCCTGGGCTTCTTTGGTATTCAGACCGCCAGCTTCGCAGCCCTGCTTGCCGGTGCTGGTGTGGCAATTGGGGCAGCCTGGAGTGGCATGCTCGGCAACTTTGCGGCAGGAGTTTTTCTGCAGATTTTCCGCCCATTTAGCGTAGGAGACTTCGTTACAGCTGGTGGTATCACCGGCACGGTGGAAGAAATTGGTATGTTTGTTACCTCGGTGCTGGCTCCAGACAACGTCCTCAACATCGTTCCCAACGGCAAGTTATTTGGAGACACCATTCAAAACTATTCGGTCCATGCTTACCGCCGTGTTGAATTGGTAGCCCAGCTCGATAATTCCGCTGATGTAGGCCGCGCCATCGCCCTTCTCAAAGAGGCCATCAAGCAGGTGCCTAATCAGTTTGCTGGCATGGAGGCAGACGTCGAGGTGCTCGAGTTCAGTGAGCGTGGTCCCCGTCTGGCGGTTCGTCCCTACACCCACACCAGCAATTACTGGCGGGTGTATTTCGACACCAATCGCATGATCATCGATGTGCTCGGTGCCAATGGCTTCCCCGTGCCCAGGATTCCGCTGGCGATGGGAGCCAACTAGAGCACCTGGCCAACCATTACGGCGGCGATTGCAGAAAATAGTGTGATGCCCAAGGCGGTTAGCGGATTCTGTCCTTGGGCCACCGCCACGGTGGTAACAATCCCCGCTCCTAGGCAGGCGACTGCCAATTGGTTGAGCACTTCGGGGCGGCTGTTGGGCGTTGGGCTCACAGTGGCTCAGGCGACTTGGGCCAGAACGTAGGGGTGATTTCCCCTTAAATCCTGGCCTGACGCTGAGCTTGTTACCTGGCGTCGGAGTTCGTTACGCCCCGACATCTCCGCCAACCATCACAGCCCGCTGGTCTTAACCGCGGGAAGCAGGTCTAGCCCTGCCGCCGCTGGCCCAGGCCTGCAGCGCTTCCAGTTGCTCACGGGCTGTGCGCGACAGGGGCACTACCTGGCTGGCGGCGGCGATTAGGTCGGCCTCGCCGAATTCCCGCTGTTCAGCGAAGGCTAGGTGCATGGCCTCGATCACGGTTTGCTCCAGTTCGGCTCCGGAGAAGCCAGCCGTTCGATCTACCAGCACCTCTAAGGCAATGGTGTTCTCGGGCCGCCTGCGCCGCAGCTGCAGCTTGAGAATGGCGCGGCGCTCCTCGGAGCTGGGCAGATCCAGTAGGAAAATCTCATCAAAGCGCCCTTTACGCAGCAGCTCTGCTGGCAGCTTGTCAACGCCATTGGCCGTGGCCACCACAAACACGGCGCTGGTTTTCTCTGCCATCCAGGTGAGCACTGTGCCGAGCACCCGCTGGCTGGTGCCCCCATCACTGCGGGAATCTCCTCCAAAGCCTTTGTCGATCTCATCGATCCAGAGCACGCAGGGCGCCATCGCCTCCGCCCGCTGGATCATGTCGCGGGTGCGGGCCTCGGAAGCGCCCACGAGGCCGGCGAATAGCCGGCCCACATCCAGGCGCAGCAGGGGCATACTCCAGCTGTGGGCGATCGCTTTGGCGGTGAGCGATTTGCCAGTGCCCTGGGGCCCCACCAGCAGCACGCCACGGGGTAGGGGCAGGCCGTAGCGCATTGCCTCTTCGCTGAAGGCCATGTGGCGCTGCTCCAGCCAATGCTTAAGGGCTTCGAGGCCACCGATATCGGCGGGGCTGGCCTCGCTGGGGCAATACTCCAGCAGCTCGCTCTTGGCGATCGCCTGACGCTTCTCCTCCAGCACCTCGGCTAAATCCGCCTCCCCGAGTTGGCCGCGCCGGGCCAGGGCCCGGGCAGCTAGCTGGCGCACCCGCTGCTCGCTGAGGCCGTGGCAGGCGGCGGTGAGTTGCTCGCATACGGCTGGCGCCATTGGGTAGCCACTGGCGCCAGCGATTGTGCTGAGCAGCTGGCGGATCTCCTCGGCATCAGGCAGGGGTAGGTCTAGCAGGGTGATGCTGTCTTCCAGCTCGCGGGGTATGGCCCAGTCGGGGGCGGTGATCACCAGGGTGCGGGGCGCCTGGCGCAGGCTCGAGGCCAGGTTGCGCAGCCGGCGGCAGACACCGGCGTCTTCGCAGTAGCGGTGAAAATCGCGCAGCACCAGCAGGGCCCCCTGCTCGGGCGGCAGGGGATCAAGGCAGGCCAGTGCCGCCATCGGGTTGCGGGCCGCCTCGCCGCCGCGGTTTGGGGCGCCGCTCAAGCCATCGATGAAGTCCCAGCGCAGCAGGGTGCGGCCGCCCAGCCGCTGGGCGGCTTGCTCCAATAGGCCATCAACCCGTTCCTCTTCCAGGCTGCGGATCCACAGAATCGGCGTGCGGGCCCGGATCAGTAGATCGAGTTGGTCGGCCCAGCTGTCAGTCACGAAAAAAGCCTAGGAACCCAAACCCTGCAGCCCACGCCAGCGCGGGTCGCCGCTGTAGCCGTCGCTGCTCCAGGTGGCCGGACCGGGGCACTCCTTGCCGCAGTGGTTAACGATCGGTAGCAGCAGGTTTAGTTGCTCAAATACCCAGTGCTCAGGATCGAAGTTGCCCCTGGGATCGAGCTGCTCCATCAGGCCGCTGTCGTCGGCCTCGCTCTCGATTGCCGTCGAGTCGGATGGGATGGGGGCGGGTTCGCCGATCCAAAGCAATTCTTTGGTGTTGGCACGCAGGGGCAGGTTGAAGTGCTGCAGGCAGCGATCGCAGCAGAGGGTGACAATCGTTTCCGCCTCACCCCCAACTTCCAGCACGTTGCCTAGGTGGGTGGCATGCAGTTGGCCGCGCACCGGGGTCAGGCTGGCCAGACCAGCGATGGGTTGGTCGATTAGCCAGTGCCTCCCAGCTTCGAGGTGTCGCATTTCCTGGAGGGAAACCGGCCGCAGCCGCTCCCCAACCATCGGCTCAGAGTGCTCTGGCAGGCGGGAATTGGACACGGATCACTTCTTGCCCTTGGGTTCGAAAGGCAGGCGACCGCCGCTGGCTGAAACAGTCAGCGGTTGCTGGGCCATTTGCTGGTCAAGGATCGCCTGGAGGTTGTCCGGCAAGGCTTCGCGGCTTAGCAGGAAGGTTTGCAGGGCCTGGAAGATGTTGGCCACCACCATGTAGAGCAAAACCCCGGCTGGCAAGGGGAAGAACAGGAACATGCCGGTGATCATCACCGGGGTGATCTTGTTGGCGGTGGATTGCTGAGGATTGGCGGGCATGCCCATGCCAGAAAGGATCTGGGAGGCAAACAGGCTGGCGCCGAAGCCGGCCACCAGGATGGCGATGTCCCAGTTCACGGCGCCATCGGTCATAAAGCCCACCTGGCCGAGGGCCTTGATGAACAGGAAGCCGCTGCGGGCTGCCAGACCAGGAATTTTGGCTTCGACTGTGGCGTCGCCGGTGCCTAGGGCCGTGATCGTGCCATCAGCTGCCACGCTCACGACGCCTTCTCCCTTGGTAACGCTCCAAGCGGGCGTGTAGTCGTCGCCGTTGTCAATGCCCTGCAGCACCGAAGCAAAGCTCGAGCCGTCCTTTGTGTGGAGCTTCACCTGGGCCGAATCACCCACCCCCAGCTTGGTGCCGCCTTCGAGGCTGGCGATCACCGGCACGTGGTTGGTTTCGGTAACGAAGATCGAATGGCTGGCGCTGTTGAAAGGTTTGGTCTCCACCGCGGCGATCTGCTCAGCCGGCAGCACCTTGAGGTTGAGGGTGTAGGGCACATCCGCGAATGGTGAGCCGCGCAGGGTGGCGAACAGGGCGAACAGGATCGGCATCTGCACCAAAAGGGGCAGGCAGCCAGCCAGGGGGCTACCGAACTCCTTCATTAGTTGGCCCAGCTCCTCCTGCTGTTTTTGAGGGTTGCTGGCGTATTTGGCCTTGATCTCGGCCTGCCGCTTCTGCATGGCGGGCTGGGCGATCCGCATGCGCCTGGCATTACGAATCGAGCCGGCGCTCAGGGGGAACAGGGCCAGGCGGATCACCAGGGTGAGGGCGATGATTGCCAGGCCGTAGCTGGGCACCAATCCGTAGAAGAAATCGAGGATTGGGAGCAGCAGGTTGTCGGAGATGTAGCCGATCACGGCAGAGGGGCTCTCGGGGTAGGGGGGAGCGTGGGCTCAGTGTGACTGATGGTCTAGGCGGCCATGCCCTTGGGTGTGGAGCTCTTGGTCTGGCGGCGCTCCTCGATGTAGGCCTCGAGCTCACGGAACCCTGGCACTGCACGCATTTCGAGCTTGGAGCCGTCATTGAGCACAAGCACCATGTCGCCCCAGAGGCCGAAGCCGCGGGGCACACTGCGCACCTCCCTGATTTGGCTGTACACAACCTGGGTGCGGTCGCGCCCCAGCCAGCCACCATTCACCTCGATGCGGCGACTGGTGATCCGGAAACGCAGCCATAGAGCCCGCACGATCGCTCCAACGGCAAAAGGAATGCCGATGAGGGTGAGCCCGAGCACCAAGTTGAAGATCAGGTCTCCCTTGGCGGGCCCGCCTTCGTAGAAAACGCTTTCCTGAATGGAGGCGGCGGGGGCAGTGCTCATCGCGTCAGGCCTGCTTGGTGAAGAAGTTGGCTGCATTCTCCCAGCAAGGCCTGGGGGCATTGCTCAGCGCTACCGGGTTTGAGGCTGAGTAGCAGCCAGAGGCAGCGCTGGTCATCGCCGATTTGCTGGGCAAGTAGGTGCTCGTGCAGCAGGCGGCGCAGGCGATTGCGGCGCACGGATCGTTTGTGCACCTTGCTGCTGATCACAATCCCGCAGCGCCAGCTGCTGGGCGGACTTGCCTGCTGCTTGGCTGGCAGGAGTTGGGGCAGGGCGTCCAAAACGCGGAGCAACAAAAAAGGGCCGTGCGTTTTGCGGCCCTTCTGATACACACGGTCAAACACCCGTTGCCCCTTGAGCCGGTGGCACTGGGGCAGGGCCAAGGCTCTTAAACGGCGAGGCGGGCCCGGCCGCGGCGGCGGCGGGTGCGGATCACGCGGCGGCCTGTGTGGCTGCGCATGCGCACTCGGAAGCCGGATACGCGCTTGCGCTTACGACTCGTTCCTTCCAGGGTGCGCTTGGTCATGGCTGGCTCTTCGCTGCGCTTATTGCGTCGGTAATGGGCGTAAGGGCCAACCTATCAGGCGGGGTTGGCGCCGCCCCCACTCAGTACCCCACTGCTCAGTTGTTAGGCGGATCGATCTGAATCAGCCAGCTGCCCAGGTAGCCGGCTATCGGCACGTCGCCGGGGGCTTGGGCTAGGGCATTGAACTGATACATGCCGATGTTGAAGGGATTGAAGATGTTCATGTACACCCCAATGGTGCCGGTGTCTGGCACGGGCGTGTCTGGGAAAATCTCAATGGCACTGCCGTTGGCAGCCACTTCGATCGTGGCTGGGATGATCTCCTGGCACTTGGTGCGCGACATCATGCCGCCCTCACTCATCTTGCAGAGCTTGACTCGCTTGGGGTCGATTTTGGCGTCAAAATAGCTTGGGATGCTGATGCTCAGCTTGAGAATTGCCGTCTTGCGATCTTTTGGTCTGAGAATTAAGTAGTACTCCGAGCGCTTGAGGCGCTGGGTGTCGGTCATGAAGTAGTAGAGCTTGCGGTAGTCCTTGGTGTTATCCCAGCGAAACTCCATCAGACTGGGAGTGCCTTGGGCCAGGCTCGGCTGGGAACCGGTGCTAAGCGCAAATGCTCCAGTAACGAGAGCGGCGCCGGCGGCTAGGGCCGGGAGGGCGAGTTGGTGGCGAAGGCGAGGGAAACCCATTCGGGCTGCACCAATAAGTAATTTGATTCTCAGCAGGGAGCTGCTGCCCCGGTGCCCTCGGTGGCCGGCCCCAAAGGTGGCGGCAGGCTCAAGCCCTGGCCCGATCGGGGCGCAGCCCGGCAGCGTCGCGCAGGTAGGGGTGCACTGGCGTCTGCTGCGGTTGCAGCCAGGCATGGGCCAGCAGTCGGATGCAGCGAGGCAGATCGCCCGCCACTGCCATTTGCTGGCAATCGAGTAGGGCCACTTGATCCCAGCCTGGCTGGCGTCTGGCGATGGCCGCCGGGAAACAGGCATCCAGATCACAGGTCACTGAAAAGGTCACCGACACCAGCTGCTCTCCCTGAAGCCCATTGCGCTCCACCAGGGCATCCACAAGCTCCTTCACCGAGGCTTCAATCGCCTCGGCGCTGTTCACCTCGGCGGTGGTGGCACCGCGCAGGGCCCGCAGCACAAATCCAGCGTTCATGGCCTGTATAGCCACAGGGGTTGACCGCTCCAGGCCAGTTCCAGGCTGAAGCTCTCGATCAGCTGGCGCAGTTGGCTGCGGCCCGGCAGCACACCGCCAAAGCGTTTAGGCGGGCTGCCAAAGGTGGTTGGGCGGGTTTTCTCAGGGTCGAGGCCGGCCAGCTCGGCGGCCAGGCGCCTGGCCGTCTCCTCGTCACCAAGCACATCTACTAAACCCAGCTCCAGGGCTTGGGCGCCGCTGAACACCCGGCCATCGGCGAAGCCGCGCACCGTCTCCTGGTTAAGGCCCCGGCCCGTTGCTACAGCTTCCACAAACTGGTGGTAGCTCGAATCAATCAGGCTCTGCAGCAGCTTGCGTTCCCCTTCGCTGAGGGCGCGATCCGGCGAAAGAATGTCTTTGTAGAGGCCGCTCTTGACGGTTTCAAAGCTCACGCCCAGCCGCTCCAGCAGCTTGGAGAGGTTGTTGCCCCGCAGAATCACGCCTATCGAGCCGGTGATTGTGCCTGGGTTGGCCACAATTTTTTCGGCGGCAACGCCGATGTAGACCCCGCCTGAGGCGGAAATGTTGCCGAAGCTGGCCACCACCTTGCAGCCTTTCTCGCGTAGGCGCAGTAGGGCGCTGTGGATCTCCTGGCTGTCGCCCACGGTGCCGCCGGGGCTATCGATGCGCAGCAACAGAGCAGGGCACTCCCGTTGCTCCACCTGGCGTAGGGCCTTGAGCACCCGGCTGCGGGCGGGGCCGGCGATTGGTCCTTCGATGGCAATGCGCGCCAGGGTGCGACGGGTCTTGCGGCGCCAGGGCCAGGGCATTTGGGATAGGTGAGGTGGTTGGATCTTAAAAACAAAGCCTTCGCCGGCCAGGAAGCCCATGCCCCAGGCCCTGCGATGGCCCTTGATGTTGCTCCCTTTTGCGCTCTGGGGCACGGCGATGGCGGCGATGCGGCCCCTGCTGGAATCCGGCAGTCCCCTGCAGGTGGCAAGCCTGCGGTTGCTGCCGGCGGGGGTTCTGGTGCTGCTGGCCGCCCTATTGCTGGGCCGCTCGCTGCGGGTTGCTGCCGTTGATTGGCCCTGGTTGCTGGCCTTTGCTCTTGTGGATGGCAGCCTCTTCCAGGGCCTGCTGGCCCAGGGCCTGGGCCAGACCGGAGCGGGCCTGGGTTCGGTGCTGATCGACTCCCAGCCCCTGCTGGTGGCCCTGCTGGCCCGCAGTCTGTTTGGGGAGGCGATCAATCCGGTGGGCTGGGTGGGCCTGCTGCTGGGGCTGCTCGGCATCCTTTGTCTGGGTTTGCCGGCACAGGTGCTGCGCCACTGGTGGCTCGATGGTCCCGTCGCCCTCGGCGAACAGGCCTGGAGCCACGGGGAGCTGTGGATGCTGGCGGCGGCGGCGGCGATGGCCATTGGCACGGTGCTGAGTCGCTACGCCAGCCGCCAGAGCGATCCGGTGGCAATTACCGGCTGGCACCTTCTGCTGGGTGGCCTGCCCCTGCTGGGCGGGGTCGCCTGGGAGGGGCCCCTACTGCCCAGCTGGAGCCTGGGAGAATGGGGATTAATGGCTTACGCCACCGTGCTCGGCAGCGCCCTGGCCTACGGCCTCTTCTTCTGGTTTGCCAGCAGTGGTGACCTCACAGGTTTCACCGCTCTCACCTTCTTAACTCCCGTCTTCGCCCTGCTCTGCGGGGTTTGGCTGCTTGGTGAGCAGTTGCAGCCGCTGCAGTGGCTCGGGGCCCTGCTGGCCCTGGTGTCGGTGCTGTTGATCAACCGGCGCCAGCAGCTCTGGCGCGGCACCCCCCTGCTGGAGCAGCCCTGATGCGGATCCTGGTGGTGAGTACTCCGGTGGGAGCCCTGGGCAGTGGCCGCGGCGGTGGTGTGGAGCTCACGGCCTGTGCCCTGGTGGCGGGGTTATTGGGGCGGGGCCACCGGGTGACGGTGCTGGCGGCCGAGGGATCCGTGCTGCCCCCTTCCTGCCTCGCCGCCGAACTTTGGACCTGTAGCGGCAGCTCCCAGACCAGCGCCCAGCACCAGCAGCGCAGTGCTGCGATCACGATGCCGGCCGATGGCCTGCTGCAGGCCTTCTGGCGGCGGGCCCTGTTGGAGGGGCCTGGGGCCGGCTTTGAGGCGGTGATCAACCTGGCCTACGACTGGCTGCCTCTCTGGTTGACGCCCCTAGCGCCCCTGCCCCTGTTTCACCTGGTGAGCATGGGTTCGGTGAGTGAGGCGATGGATTTGGCGATTGCCGAGCTGGCGGCTTGGGACCAGCGGCGCCTCGCTTTTCATACCCGCGTGCAGGCGGAGGATTTTGGCTTGCCCCAGGAGCCGGTGGTGCTGGGCAATGGCTTTGACCTAGACGCCTATGGCTTCTGCGCCGAGCCTGAGCCGCTGCTCGGCTGGGCCGGCCGGGTGGCGCCGGAGAAGGGGCTGGAGGACGCGGCGGCCGCGGCGGCCCAGCTGGGCTTGCCCCTGGCGGTGTGGGGTTTGGTGGAAGACCAGGCCTATGCGGCAGCGGTGGAGGCGTCGGTGCCGGCTGGCACCCTGCAGTGGCGGGGTTTCCTGCCCACCGATCAGCTGCAGGCGGAGCTGGGCCGCTGCCAGGCCCTGCTGAATACCCCCAAGTGGAATGAGGCCTACGGCAACGTGGTGGTGGAGGCCATGGCCTGCGGTGTGCCGGTGGTGGCCTATCGCCGCGGCGGTCCCGCTGAGCTGGTGCAGCCAGGGCTCACTGGCCTGCTGGTGGAGCCAGACGACGTGACGGCCCTGGCGGCGGCGGTAGCGCAGGTGGGCACGATCGAGCGGCGCGCCTGCCGGGCCTGGGTGGAGGCCCATGCCTCGCGGGCGGTGCTGGCGCAGCGGCTGGAGGCTTGGCTGCTGGCTGGGCTGGGATTGTGAAACGGTTTGTTCAACCCATCCTGGGACTCAGAGTTGATGCTTGGTCGACTAATCAGTTCTAATCAGGGACGTGATCACAGCCATGCGGCAGGTGAACATGCACGAGGCCAAGACCCACCTCTCGCGTCTGGTTGATGAGGCAGCTGCAGGTGAACCGTTTGTGATCTGCAAGGCCGGCCGGCCCATGGTGCGCGTCACCCCCCTCGGCGAAGCAGGCGCTGCTGCGTCACCGCTGCGGCGTTTGGGCCTGCTGGCTGGCCAGTGCCAGGTGCCCGATGACTTTGATCAGCTGGGTGCCGCCGAGATCGCCGATCTATTCGAAGGCGCCTGAGGCCAGCCATGCGTTTGTTGCTCGACACCCATCTGCTGGTGTGGGCGATGGGCTCGCCTGAGCGGCTTTCAGCGGCCCTAGCGGCGATGCTGCAGGATCCCGCCAATACGCCTGTCTTCAGTGTGGCTAGCCTATGGGAGCTGGTGATCAAACAGGGGCTCGGGAAGCCCGATTTCCGGGTGGAGCCACCCTTGCTGCGCCGAGCCCTGCTTGATGGCGTTTGGCATTAAACGCCGCTCCTGCATTGCGATCCCTTTGATCACTGCCGATCAGCAACTGGCGGCCTATCCGGGGCCGGTGCGGCTGATGGGCGGGGTGGGCTGAATCAGTCTCCCCACCTTGGGGCAGAGATCGCGCTTGACCGTAAGTTGGATAAAAAGACCGCTGATTCCAGTTTGGTTTCTCAAGGGCAGAAGCCGAGAATTTGAGCCACGATCTCCCGCACCTGTTGGAGCTGTTCAGCCGGCACCACCCCCAGGGGATGGGGTCTGGCGCCGCGAACCTTCCAGTCGAAGGATTTGAGCTGATGGCACAGCACGTAGCTGTGGGCATCCGGCCGATCCGGAATCGGACCAAGATCCACGGCCATGGAGGAGCTGTGGTTGTAGGGCGCTGAGGCCATGGCGCATCCCACCACCAAGCCCACGGCGGAGTGAAAGGTAGCGCCCGAGAGCACCAGAAACGGATGATGGTCCCTCTTCTCCCTTCTGGCCTGAGGGTTGTGATCGATCCAGACACCTCGCCGCGCTCGGGAATCCAGGTGCCACCCAGACGCCTTGGTGTCATTGAGTCGCTTCAGCGCCGAGCGGCTCCCAGGCCATGGCTTCGACCGGCTCAGCCGGCATCGGTAAATACGCCGTCAGGCGCTGCTCCAGCGACAGCCGGGGCTGGATGGGCCGGATTAGCACCCCGTCCTCCAAAACACTCAGCTCGATGTCCTAGTTTTAGTAGAGATGGGCTACGCGGGCGATAGCCACCGGTAGCTTTACGCCCAGGCTGATACCACAACTCTGCAAGGCCTGGCGGGATGGGCCAGGCCTTGCCGCCCGCCAGAGAAGTCACAGCCTTCTCTTTGCGCCGTTGACAAGGATGAACGGGTGGGTCTTGCAACGGCCCTGTTGAAGGAAAGCCTGAGTGAGCAACTGCTCCTCTCTGAGCCGACGGATCGGCCCGGTTGATCGGGGTGATTGGGCTCTTCATTGCCTCACGGGAGGAAAATCCGGAGGCACCCTCAAGATCTGCCCCCCCTCAGGAGAAAGGCCGGTATTCGAGCAGGAAGGCGATCAAGCCTCGGATTTGTCGTGTGTGGTCTGGGGTGGGGTCGAGCTGGTGCTGGAGCTGCACAAGAGCGCATCTAGCTTGGAGTTGAGCTCGTTGAGCTGCGCGATCTCGTTCTTGAGCTGCCCCATCCTCTGCTCGTGCGCGATCGAGCGCTGCTCGTCTTCGATCTTCAGCTGCTCGCTCTCTTTCTGCAGCTGCTGCATTCTCTGCTTGTACACGATCTCTCTCTGATCGAACTCGATCTCTCTCAGCTCGTAGTCGACGACGGGTCGCCAGTTCAACATCGCTAACCAACGCCGGAACCAGGGCAAAGAGGAGTAGTACTCCTCTTTGCTGATTGAACTCAACGGTGCCGATGAAGGGGATTGAGGCATGGCTATAGGACGAGAAGAGAGTGATCAGCGCCAGGAGGCCGCCGATGACGAGGGTGATCCAGCCCTGGATGTCGAAGACCAAAACCCTACCCAAGCCGAGCCATCGTCGCTCACTGCATAGTACGCCAGTACTTGCCGGCGCGACTGCGCCAGCTGCTGGTTCTGCTCTGAAGGGCGAACTCGAGGGGTTGCGGCGCTTGCGGGTTTACCGCTGAGGTTGAGTTGGTTTGCTTCGCCATCCAGAGCCCGGCTGCTGGCGGAGCCCCATCAGGATCTGGCGTAGGCGCGAGCAAGTCGGCCAGCATTGGGAAATGGCCGCGGTTGCGGGTGGCGAGGGTGGCGCCTGAAGCATTTCATTGGATCTCTGCTGAACGCACCCGCTGACCATGCCCTTCAGAGGGGAGCAGAGATCCTCTGGTCAAGGCCTCAAAATTGTGCTGACCCTTGCCATTGGCCTGAAAAAATGCAGGCTGATTCAATGCATAGACGTTGAAATCTTTCTGATAAAAAGACAATCCAATGTCAAAGGGTAAC
>NZ_JBSYHW010000028.1:0-33353 GCF_056108345.1 Cyanobium sp. NIVA-CYA 375
GGTTGGTGGTTTCGCTGAATAGGAAGGTGCGCAAGGCACCGATCACTCCCTCCATCAAGGTCACCACTACCAGGGCAAAGCCCAGCACCTGCAAGGTGTCAAGGCTGCGCTGGTTGATCACCTTGTCGATGATCACCTGAATCAGCAGGGGGTTGGCCAGGCTGAACAGCTGCACCACAAAAGAGGCGATCAGCACCTGGGTGAGGATGCCGCGATAGCGCTGTAGGGCCGGCCAGAACCAGGCAAAGCCAAATCGCTGCTCAGGGGTAGCCGAACTGCGCTCCAGCAACAGCACGTCGATGCCGTCGGGGAAAGCCTCGGGAAGCTGGTCGGGGGAGAGTTCCACCCAACCCTGGCGAGGGGAGGCCAGCACTAAACCGCGGGCATTGGCGCCCCGCACCACAGCAAAACCGCCCTGCCAGGGAATCAGCGCCGGGGTCTGCAAGCGAGTGCCCTGGTTAGCAGGCACCCGCACGCCGCTTACGTGCAGACCCATCATCGCGGCGAGGTTGCCGCAGAGCTGCAGGTCGGGCGTTTGACCGCGGCGCAGCACATCGCGCAGGATTTTCTCGATCGCATCGCGGCGGAAGGGCAGCTTGAGCTCCGCCGCCAGCATCTGGAAGCAGGCGAGGGTTTCTTCAAGGGGTCCGTTGCCGCGCAGTAGCTGCAGTGCCGTGCGATCCCGCTGGCCAAGATCAAGGCCCGAGGCCAGCGGCGGGTTGGCGCCGCCAGGTTGGCCGCTACCGCTACCGGAGCCCTCGGGCATCAGCTCGGCTTCCAGCACTGGAGCCACCGGCGCCAGCAGCCCTGCAGGCAGGGCGATCAGGCGCGGCGGGAGCGGTGGAGTGGCCACCGGCACGCCCTGACGCGGATTCAGCGCAGCCCCTAGGGGGTGGTCAGGCAGGTTGTGGCTGGCGGCCAGCAGGCTGAATTCAATTGGCAAGGCAGCCAGAGCCGAGGGCTCTGGGGCAACCAGCCGAGCCTGGGTGCGGGCCTGATCCAACAATTCCTGCAGGGAGGTTCGGGCCTGTGGATGCTGCTCAAGCAGCAGGGTCAAGAGGGCTGCCAGCTCAGCTGTGAAAAGGTGGGAGCCGCACCACTGGGCAAAGGAAGGCTCGCTGGCCAGCAGCTCCAGCACGAGGGCATCCGGCAGCACTAGAGCTTCCAGTTCAGAACCAGCACTCACCTCCTCACAGGGAGCGGCGCGCAGCAGGGAAACCAGCCCAATAAAGCTGTCTGGGCCAAGCTTCTCGGCAGTGCGCAAGCGGCCCTGATCCCGCACCAGCAAGCGGGCCGTGCCGGATTGGATCAGCAGGATCTCGGAAGGAATTAAACCCCCCAGGCAAAGGGGGTCACCAACGCCAAAATGACGCCGACTCAGCTGGCGTTGCAAACTCTCGCAGCTGTTGTGCGACAACCCGGCAAAGGCGGGATGGGGTGGCAGCTGCAGCAAAATGAATTAGTTCGTCGGACCGATTATGAAGCAGGCCTCAGCGATTCAGAAGCATCGCTGGACACGGGCAACGAAAGCAGAGGTCGCAGGTCAGCGAGATGCCGCTCGACTTGCTCAGAAATCCACTGTTCGAACAGCTCTTGGGCCATGAGGGCGGCCGTGCCCTCGTCAAAGGTAGCGGGCGTGAGGCTCTCAAGCCGCACCACCAGCCACCAGGATTCAATCTGGAACGGCTCGAGCACCACGCCTGGGGGCGCAGTGCGCAAACGATCGACCAAGGCAGGGTGGGCTTGGGTCAGTGGCACGGGGCCAACGATGCCGCGGGTGGCCTGCTCAGGTCCTTCGGCGTAGCGGGCAGCTAGATCGGCGAAGTTGGCATCGCCGTCATCAATGCGCAAATAGAGCTCACGGGCGAGACCGCCATCGCGGAGGCGCAGCAGGCTGTAAACGACGCGATCGAGCTGATTCTTGCGCTGTAGAAAGCGGGCTTCAGCCTTGGCCGAGAAGTCCCGCTGGCAGAGGAGCTGCAGCTGAAGGGGCTGACGCATCTGCGCCTCGAGGGCGACTGGACTGAGCATCTGGGCAACAGCCCAGGCCTTGAGGGTTTCGGCGTCGCGGATCTGGCGCTGACCACAAAAAGCCTGCCTAGCTTGATCTACTTGCTCATCGCTAAGAGCAACATCGCTAGCCGCCAAGGCCAAAAGGTTAGCGCGCACATAGGACTCAAGCAAACCAAGACGGGCCAAGTCTCTGATCGAAACTACAGGAACCTCTTGAGATTCAGCCAAAATCAAGTCCACCCTTGAGCTATTTGCAGCATAACAATTGCGCGATTGGGCACAGCGCCCCAAGGCCTGTCAATTAATTTATCACTAAAGCCCTAAATATGCTGCCCCGTGCGGACCAAGACTGGATACAAACATATGCAAATAAGGCTCAAAGTAGTCATGGCTTCGCACTCACCTGATTCAGCAACTAGGCCTGGGCTGGCATGCCCACAAGCGCTCCACACCAAAAGGAACGCCAAGCGCTAGACCATTCTGGATTTTCCATTCCCTTAAGCCCGGTGTCCCAGCCACTGGCCGCCGATTCGCTGCCAGCCGGTGCCCTGCCGGTAGTGGAAACCTTCCACTCCCTGCAGGGCGAGGGGCTCCATGCCGGCCGCAGCGCTTTTTTCATCCGGCTGGGGGGCTGCGCAGTGGCTTGCTCCTGGTGCGACACCAAGCACTCCTGGCCTGCTGAGCTGCACCCCAGGCGCCCCCTAGCCGAGCTGGCCACCGAAACCAAGGCCGCCGCGGCCGCGGGTGCCGCCTTTGTGGTGATCACCGGCGGCGAACCGCTGCACCACGATCTCGGGCCCCTCTGCCAGTCCCTAGAGCTCTCGGGCCTGCCCCTGCACCTGGAAACCAGTGGCGTTGATCCGCTCAGCGGCCGCTTCGCCTGGATCACCCTCTCGCCCAAGCGCCACCGCCCCCCCAGCGCTGAGCTGCTGGCCGCCTGCCAGGAGCTCAAGGTGGTGGTACATGAAGCCAGCGATCTGGCCTTCGCCGCAGCCATGGCTGCCCAGGCCCGTGAGGGGCGCGGCGACAGCCCGGGCCCCGAGCTGCTGCTGCAACCGGGCTGGGACTCCCCAGCCGGCCAGACCCTGGCGATCGATTACGTGCGCAGCCACCGCCGCTGGCGGCTCAGCCTGCAGAGCCACAAGTTGCTGGGATTGCGCTGATCACTGCAGCTGCGCCGGGCGCTCCTGGCTTTCCGCCTTCCACAGCCGCCAGCGCAGCTCCAGCGGCCGGGGGGCATCGACCACGATCGGGCGGCTGGCGTTGTAGGGCACCACAAACGCCTTACCGGCCATCGGCACAAAGCCGCGCCGGCGCGGCTGGTCCGCCGGGCAAGCCATGCGGGTGGAGGCCAACGGCCCCACATCCGTGACCCGATAGATCACTGGGCCACCTTTCTGGGCGGGTTTCACGGCGCGGAGCTTGCCGCCGAACATCTGGCGATTGCAATCCAATTGCACCAGCTGTCCCACCAGCAACTGCACCCGCCAATCGGCGGTGTTTGACGACAGGGCGGCATCGGAGTTGGGGGGCAGCACCCCCGGCAGCTGGATCACCCAGCGCCGGTCGCCAGCGGCGACTTTCGGGTAACTGGAGAGATCGAGCCGGGGTACCGCCGAAACGGGCGCCGCAGCGAGCAGCAAAACAAGCGCCGCGTTCTTGATGCCCCTGGCCCAATCCATATCCCCATATCCATGGTTATGGCCATCGTGGCGGCTGCAAGCGGCGCTGGCATTGGGGAAGATGTACTTCTGTACAAGCTCCTCAACGCCATCGCCAGCTCAGTAGTCGTGTCTGCCGCACCCATGCCTGACCCACCCCTTGCGATCGCCCTGCTCTCGGGCGGCCTGGATTCGGCCACCGCCGCGGCCCTGGCGATCGAAGCCGGTTATCGGGTGATCGGGCTGTCGCTGGATTACGGCCAGCGCCATCGCCGCGAACTGCAGGCCGCCGCCGAACTGGCCCCGCTCCTGGGGCTGGCTGAACACCACACCATCGCCGTCAACTTGGCCGCCTGGGGTGGCTCAGCCCTCACCGACAGCGCCATCGCCGTGCCCAGCGCCGGGGTTGAGGCGGGCGTGATCCCGAGCACCTACGTGCCGGGACGCAACACCGTGTTCATCGCCTTGGCGCTGAGCCTGGCTGAGGCCCGCGGCGCCCAAAAGCTGGTGCTGGGCGTGAATGCTATCGACTACTCCGGCTACCCCGACTGCCGCCCCGACTACCTCGAAGCCTTCCAGACCCTGGCTGAGCTGGCCAGCAAGGCCGGCCGCGAAGGCCACGCCACCCAGCTCTGGGCACCCCTGGTGACCTGGAGCAAAACCCAGATCGTGCAAGAGGCCCGGCGGCTGGGCGTACCGATCGAGCGCACCTGGAGCTGCTACGAGGGTGGCGAGCGGCCCTGCGGCGTGTGCGACAGCTGCCGCATCCGCGATGCCGCCCTGCTGGCAGCCGGGGCATGAGCCCGCCCCTACATCACCCCCTGCCCTGGCGGGATCCCTGGCCCCTGGTGCAAGCCCTGGCGGCCGAGCTGGGGAGGGAGGGTCTGGTGTGGCTCGATAGCGATGGCAGCGCCCAGGGCCCCTGCAGCCGCCTCGGCCTGGCGCCCCTAGAGCAGCGCATCTGCCGCGGCCTGCCGGAGGAGAGCGGCGCCAGTGATCCCTTTGCCCTGCTGGCCGATCTGGCCGCTGATGGCGGCCACTGGATGGGCTGGCTCAGCTACGAAGCCGGGGCCTGGGTGGAGCCCGCACCCCATTGGCAATCGCCCGACATGGCCCTGCTCTGGGCCGCCCGCCACGACCCGGTGCTGGTGTTCGACCATGGCAGCCAGCAGCAGTGGCTCGAGGGTCAAGATCCAGGGCGGCTGAGCAGCTTCGCTGCCCTGCTGGAGCGACTTGATCTAGGCACCGCGCCTGCGAGCCAACCCCCGGCCGCGATCGCGCCAGCCTCCTGGCACTGGCACACCCCACCGGAGCACTTTGCCGCCCAGGTGGAGCAAGTGCTGGCCTGGATCGCCGCCGGCGATCTTTTCCAAGCCAATCTCACCGCCTGCTGCGAGCACATCTTATTAAGCCCCGCCGATCCCCTCGGCCTTTACGGCCGCCTGCGCGAGCTCTGCGCCGCCCCCTTTGCTGGCCTGGCAATCGCCGGCGGAGCGGCGGCGGGGGAGGCGGTGCTGTCGGCCTCGCCGGAGCGGTTCCTGCGGGTGGGGGCTGGTGGGGGAGTGGAAACCAGGCCGATCAAGGGCACCCGGCCGCGCCATGGCGATGCCGACGCCGATGCCGACGCCGCCGCCGACCTGGTGACCAGCCCCAAGGACCGGGCCGAAAACGTGATGATCGTCGACCTACTGCGCAACGACCTGGGCCGGGTGTGCACGCCAGGCTCGATCCAGGTGCCCCAGCTGGTGGGGCTGGAGAGCTACCGCCAGGTGCACCACCTCACCTCGGTGGTGCGGGGCCAGCTGGAGCCGGGGCTGAACGCGATCGACCTGCTACGGGCCTGCTGGCCGGGCGGTTCGATCACCGGCGCCCCCAAGATCCGCGCCTGCCAGCGCCTGCATGGCCTCGAGCCGGTGCCGCGGGGGCCCTACTGCGGCTCGCTTTTCCGGCTGGGCGGCGACGGCCAGTTTGACAGCAACATCCTGATCCGCTCGCTGCTGCTGCGCGGCCAGCGCCTACGGGCCCACGCCGGCTGCGGCATCGTGGCCGACTCCGACCCCGCCGCCGAAGCCGAGGAGTTGGGCTGGAAACTGCAACCGCTGCTCGAGGCCCTGGCATGAGCGCCCCGATCGCCTGGCTGGGCGACGGCACGGGGCAGGGGCGCTGGGGCACACCGCAGACCCTGACCCTGCCGATCAGCGACCGGGGCCTGCTGCTGGCCGATGGCCTGTTTGAAACCCTGCTGGTGGAGGCAGGTCAGGCCTGGCTGCTGGAGGAACACCTGGCCCGCTGGCAGAGCTCGGCGGCGCTGCTGGGGCTGCCGCCACCGCCAGGAGCCGCGACCGTGCAGCCCCTGATCGCCGCAGCGATCGAGCGCAGCGGCATCGGCACGGCCCTGGGCAGCAGCGGCGCCCTGCGACTCAACTGGAGCCGCGGCAGCGGTGCACGGGGCATCGACCCACCCCGCAACGGCAGCCCCAGCTTCTGGCTGCAGCTCAGTGCCAGCAAACCGTGTTTTGAGCCGGTGCGAGTGATCGTTAGTCCCACCGAAACCCGCAGCGCCACCAGCCTGCTGAGCCGCTGCAAGAGCTTCGCCTACGGGGCCTCGATCCAGGCCCGCCGCCAGGCCCTGGAAGCCGGCGCCGACGACGCCCTGCTGAATAGTTCGGCCGGCGGCCTCTGCTGCGGCACCAGCGCCAACCTGCTGGTGTGCCGCGGGGGCTCCTGGATCACCCCGCCCCTAAGCAGCGGCTGCCTGCCAGGGGTGATGCGGCAGCGGGGCCTGAATCGGGGCCTGATCATTGAAGCCCCGATCCACGAGCAGGATCTGGCCAGCTGGGAGGCGGCCTGGTTGATCAACAGCCTGGGCTGCCGGCCGCTCAGCCAGCTGGGCTGCGCGCTCTTGCCAGGAGAGGGCGCTGGCCGGAGCAGCATTGCTGCTGAGGCATTTTGGCGCCAGCTTTTAGGTCAATTGCAACCCATGGTGGAAATGCGATAGGTGAAACCAGTGGCCGCCTGGTCTGCACTGGCACCGATCTTGAAGTTGAGCTGGCTCACGGTTTTGCCAGGAATGGCGGGGAAGGGACCCCACATGCGACCGGTACCCACCTGGGGCGCAAACGACTCATTGATCACCTGCAAGCTGGAGCCGTCAGTGAACTTGAGATAGCCCTGAATGGGGTACGTGGCACTCACCGAAGAGTTGGCGGTGAAGAAAAACTTGTAACTGGCGTAGGGCTGGGTCACGAAGAAATCGGTGTTCCAGTTGGGACGGCCAAACGGATTGCCAGGGCCGACAGTCTTGGTGATGATGTTGGTAACACCATCGCCGCCCACTGGCGCCAGAAACTGGCAGGTCTGGGCTTGGGCTGGAGCCAGGCCAGCAACCAGGGTGGTACTGCACAGACCGGCCGCGAAGGCCGCCAAAAGGGAAGCGCGCATCAAATTTGAAGGTGAAGTTGCCCACCACCTCTATAACCTCAAACGCTCAAGAAGCGCTGGATCATCTCCGGACTGAGATCTGCCGTAGCGCCACTGGCCACAATTCCACCCTTCTGCATGGCGTAGTAGCAGTCGGATTGGCGCACAAAGCTGGCGTGATGCTCCACCAGCAACACCGAAATCCCCGTCTCCCGAATGATGCGGCCCACTGCCCGCTGGATGTCGAGCACCACCGATGGCTGGATGCCCTCGGTGGGTTCATCTAGCAGCAACAGGCGGGGCTTGCCGAGCAGGGCTCGGGCAATGGCTAGTTGCTGCTGTTGACCACCGGAGAGGTCGCCACCACGGCGGGCCAGAAACTTCTCCAATACGGGGAACAGCTCAAACACCAGCGGATCGATGTGGCGATGGCGACCCATGCCCCCCGGCAGGGCTTCAAGGCCCAACAGCAGGTTTTCGCGCACACTGAGCTGGGGAATAATCTCTCGCCCCTGGGGCACGTAACCGATGCCGGCCCGGGCGCGGTGGTGGGGCAGTAGGGACGAGAGTTCCTGGCCTTCAAGCTGCACCGAACCACTGCGCTGGCGCAACAAGCCGATGATCGTCTTAAGCAGGGTGGTCTTACCGACGCCGTTGAGGCCGATCAGGCAAGCCATCTGACCCGGCGCGATCGAGAGATCGACGTTGCGCAGGATGTGGCTCTCGCCGTAGTAAACGTTGAGACCGCGGATGGCGAGCAGATGCCCATCACTACCCTCGGGGGGATGGGGGGTGACCGGTTCACCGCGGGAGATAGTGCTGGTCATGCTGGGTCCTCAACTCCTAAGTACACCTCGATAACGCGGGGATCGCGCTGCACCTCATCCATGCTGCCCTCGCAGAGCACATGGCCCTCGTGCAGCACCGTGACTGGGCAATTGAGTTCGTGGATGAAGTCCATGTCGTGCTCGATCACAAGCACGGTGTGATCACCGGCGAGGCTGCGCAACAGCTCGCCGGTGCGCTCGGTCTCCTCATCGGAGAGCCCAGCGACTGGCTCATCCACCAGCAGAACCTCGGGATCCTGGGCCAGCAACATGGCGATTTCGAGCCACTGCTTCTGGCCGTGGGAGAGGCTGCCGGCCTGCTGGGAGGCGTGGGCTTCTAGACCCACAACGGCGAGCAGCTGCTGCACTCGGTCGCGCTGGGCGGCACTGAGGCTGCCAAACAGCAGGGTGAAGGGCGAATGGCTGCCCTTGACGGCCAACTCAAGATTGCGCCGGGGCGTGAGGTTGTGATAAACCCGCGGCGCCTGGAACTTGCGGCCGATGCCGAGCCTGGCGATGCGGTACTCGCTGATGCCCACCAGCGAGCGACCCCGGAAAAACACATCACCCTTGGTAGGCCTCACCTTGCCGGTGATCACATCGAGGAAGGTGGTCTTGCCAGCGCCGTTGGGGCCGATAACGGCCCGCAGTTCGCCGGGAATGAGGGAGAGATTGAGGTCATTGAGCGCCCAGAAGCCATCAAAGCTGACACTCACTTGGCGCAGTTCAAGCAGGGCAGTCATGGCAAACCTCCAGATCCTGTGGAACCGGTTTCTTCAGCAAAGGCACGGGCTTCGATCTCGCGCTTCTCAGCCTGTACGAGTGGATCGAGGTCAAGGCCCGGATAGGTGGGAGCCAGCGGCGGCCAGCCCACCATCGCCTGAATGTGGCGAAGCCCGCCTTTGCGCCACCAGCCCACGACGCCATCGGGCAGGGCTGTAACCACGAGCAGGAAAAGCCCCCCCTGAACGAACAGCCAGGTTTCGGGTAGCTGCTCGCTGATCAGGCTCTTGGCGTAGTTGATCAACACCGCACCGAGCACGGCGCCGATCAGGGTGCCGCGGCCCCCCACCGCCACCCAGATCACCATCTCAATCGAGAAGGGCACCGACATGAACTGGGGCGAGATGATGCCCGATTGCACGGTGTAGAGGGCACCGCTGATACCGGCAAGAGCACCAGCCACCGTGAACACCAGGGTCTTGTAGGCGGTGGGGTTGTAGCCGGTGAAGCGCAGCCGCGGCTCGTCATCGCGCACTGCCACCAGGGCGTCGCCAAAGCGACCGCTGGTGAGCCAGCGGCAGAGGAACCAGGCAGCCACCACGAGCAGCACCGTGATCCAAAAGAGGTAACGCTGCATGCCATCGGAACCCACCAGCTCACCGAAGAAGCGAGCGGTGTCTGTCTTGAGACCGTTGGTGCCATTAATCAGCTTCTGCTGGCCATTGAAGAAGTTGAAAAACACCAGCAGGGCCGCCTGGGTGAGGATCGAGAAGTACACCCCCTTAATGCGGTTACGAAATACAAGGAAGCCCAGTACTCCAGCCACAATCGCTGGAATCACCCAGATCGCCAAAAGCGTAAACAGGGGCGAGTTGAACGGCTGCCAGAAGAGGGGCAGGCTCTTGACTCCATAGAGACTAAAGAACTCCGGCAACTGGCCAGGCTCAAGCGAATTGAGCGAAAGATGCATCCCCAGGGCATAGCCACCGAGGGCAAAGAAGATTCCCTGACCAAGGCTGAGCAGGCCGGTAAAGCCCCAAATCAGATCAACACCTAGCGCGACGATACCGAGGGCTAAAAAGCGACCGAGCAGGTTGAGCCGAAAGGGCGGCAATACGAAGGGCAGGATCAGGGCAGCCGCCACGATCAGAATCCAGGGCCACCAGCGACGCAGAAAGACAATTAGGAAAGGTGAGCTGCTCATCGCCTCAGGCCTCCACCATGCGTCCCTTTTGCGGGAACAGGCCTGCAGGCCTGAACTGCAGAAAGACAACAATCAGCACGAACACCAGCACCTTCGCCATCGACGTGGTGGCAAAAAAGGTGATCGTCTCGTTCAGGCCGGCGGGCATCGTCGGCCAAAGCAGCAGCAGGGAACCAGAGCCGAGCACATAGCTCAGGATGCCGATGCCGAGAGCCGCCACCACGGTGCCGAGCAGTTTGCCAACCCCACCGAGCACCACGACCATGAAGCAATCAACGATGTAGTTACCGCCGAGGTTTGGTCCCACCGAACCCAGCAGGGTGACAGCGACACCGGCAACCCCGGCCAGCCCCGAGCCCACCAGAAAGGTGAGGGCGTCAACCTTTTCTGTGGGAATGCCAAGGCAACTGCTCATCGGCCGGTTCTGGGTTACGGCCCGAATGCGGATACCCCAAACACTCTTCTGCAGAAACCAGTTCACCGCCACAAGAGCAATTGCCGTCAGCGCGATGATGAACAGACGGCCGGTGGGCATCGTCACCCCCGCCAGATCGATCGAGCCACGCAGCCACTGCGGCGCCGTGACGTCAATGTTGCGAGCGCTGAACCAGGGCTGATCCAGGGCTCTCACGCTGCCAAGGGCCGAAGCCAGCCCAATGCCCAGAGCGCCGGCCAGCACCCAGCTGCCAACACCAAGCAGCGGCGTCCAACGCTTCTGCCACCAGAGCTGGGGGGTGAGGCGCGGCGCGAACAGTCCCAGCAACACCGCCAGCAGCAGACCGGCAAAGAAGGCCGTAGAAACGGAGCGCACGAACTGCTGCAGGATGAGGCTGACGCCCCAGGTGGCCAGCAAGGTTTCCAGGGGACGGCCGTAGAGGCGCCTAATCACCGTCTTCTCGAGCAACAACCCGGCCAAGCCACTAACCAGAAAGGCGATCGGAATCGCAATCAGTAAATAAATGGGGAAGAGGCCGGAAAGGGGGCCGTTCTTAAGCAGGTTCTGCACCACAAAGGTGGTGTAGGCACCGAGCATCATCAATTCCCCATGGGCCATGTTGATGACACCCATCAGGCCGAAGACCACAGCGAGGCCAAGCGCCGCCAGCATCAGCACCGAGCCGATCGCCAGGCCGTTGAAGAGCGTGTCGTAAAGAGCTGTCATGGAGTCCCGGAGGGGACAAAGGAACAAAAACAAAAAGAAAAAGGGGGAAGAAGACTAAATGTCTCTCCCCCCTGCGGCTAATCAAAGTGCGCTGATCACATCTTGAACTTGCCAGCGTCAGGACGATCCTGGGTCCAATCGCAAGTGTAGCCCTTGGTTTCGGGAACAAACTGGTTCCAGGCAATCGGCTTAACTACGCCTTGGTTTTCAATGATCTTGAACATGCCATCCTTTTGGACCTCACCAATCATCACCAGCTCGGTGGTGTGATGGTTGGGCTGCACCTCGATCTTGCCCTGGGGGGCATCGAAAGTCACACCAATCAGGGCTTTGCGCACAGCGCTGTTGTCAACGCTATTGGCCTTCTCCGCTCCAGCGGCCCAGAGGTAGATCATGTTGTAGGCAGACTCAGCCGGGTCGTTGGTGACGCGGTTTTCGCCATACTTGGCCTTGAAGTTATTGGTGAACTCCTTGGAAGCTGGTGTATCCAGGCTCTGGAAGAAGTTCCAGGCCGCATAGGTGCCTTCCAGATACTCAGGGCCAATTGCCGCAACCTCCTCCTCAGCAATTGAGAAGCTCATGATCGCGTAGCCGTTGGCAGGGGTGATGCCAGCGGCCTGCATCTGCTTGAAGAAGGCAACGTTGCTATCACCATTAAGGGTGTTGACGATCACGCCACCCTTGGGCAGGGCCTGCTTGATCTTGGCAATGATCGGAGCTACCTCAGTGTTACCAAGTGGCAGGTAGTCCTCACCCACCAGATTGCCGCCCTCAGCCTTTAGCTGCTCCTTCATGATCGTGTTCGCGGTGCGCGGATACACGTAATCGGAGCCAACTAGGAAGAAGTCCTTGCCCTTGTTCTTCAGCAGCCAGGAGACCGCGGGTTCGGCCTGCTGGTTAGGGGTAGCACCACTGTAGAAGATGTTCTTGGAGCACTCCTGGCCTTCGTACTGAATCGGGTAGAAGAGGAAGTGATCCTTGGCCTCGAATACCGGCAGCATCGCCTTACGGCTAGCAGAGGTCCAGCCTCCAAACACCACAGCAACCTGATCCTGATCGATCAACTTCTTGGCTTTCTCGGCGAAGGTGGGCCAATCCGAGGCGCCATCTTCTTCGACGGGAACAATCTTCAGCTTCTTGCCCTCGATGGTGATCCCGCCCTTGGCGTTGATCTCATCGATGGCCATCAACTCGGCTTCAGCCACCGTGTTTTCGGAGATGGCCATGGTGCCGGAGCGGGAATGCAGAATTCCCACCTTCACTTCACCGTCAAAATCGCCAGAGGCTTTTTCACCGCCGCCGCCGCAGGCCACCAGCGAAAGGCTGGCTGCCATCGCCGTAGCACCAGCTACATAACGCATGGTGGTTTTGCGCATCAGGGAAGACTTCATAAAAACTCCTACGGGAAACCGCTGAATGTCCCGCTGCTATTTAGCGGTCATTGGAAGGTATCCAGTTGTCACACCTTGGCTTTGTAGCGGTTGCAACAGTTCCTTAAACACAAGACAATCAGGGCAACTGAGCCCACAAAAACTGTTCCACCGCCTCCAGCCCCTCGCCGCTGCGGATGTTGGTGAAGCACCAGGGGCGCCCAGGGCGCATGCGCTCGGTATCCGCTGCCATCACCTCAAGGCTGGCGCCCACCATCGGCGCCAGATCGATCTTGTTGATCACCAGCAGGTCGGAGCGGGTGATCCCCGGACCGCCCTTGCGGGGGATCTTGTCGCCAGCGGCGACATCGATCACGTAGATGCAGAGATCCACTAGTTCCGGGCTGAAGCTGGCAGCCAGGTTGTCGCCGCCGCTCTCCACCAGCACCAAATCCAAATCGGGGAAGGCCGCCTCCAGCTCGGCCACCGCCGCCCGGTTGATCGAGCAGTCCTCCCGGATGGCGGTGTGGGGGCAGCCGCCGGTTTCGACGCCGCGGATGCGTTCGGGCTCTAGGGCCCCAACTCGGGTGAGGAACTGGGCGTCTTCTTGGGTGTAGATGTCGTTGGTAACAACCGCCAGCTGCAGGCGATCGCGCAGCCGCCGGCATAGGGCCTCCACCAGGGCCGTTTTGCCAGAGCCCACCGGCCCAGCTACGCCCACCCGCAGCTTGCTCATCCGATCCGCTCAGCTGCGAAACAGCCTGGAGTACAGCTCGGCGTGGCGCAACTGGGCCAGACCCGCACCCACACCACCGCTCCAGAGCTGATCTGGATCGGCAGCCGCCAGTTCCAGGGCCCGCTCGGCAATCAAAGGCGCCAGGCCCAGCTGTAGGCGCTGGGCCTCGGTGGGTCCTAGGGGCACCAGCCGCAAGGCCGCACTGAGCTGGTTTGCCACCCAGCCATACAAGTAGGCCTCCACCAGCTCGGTGGCAGCAACCTCCAGGGCGCGGCCCGCCAGGGCAAAGGCTGCCGGCCAGGCCAGATTCAAGGCGGGCGGATTGAAGCCCAGATCGGCCAGCAGCCCCAGCAGCGACGCGCCCATCTGGCGCTGCTGGGCGCGCACCTCCGCCGCCTCCCGCAGGGCCAGCAACCAGCTGTCGCGCTCGCGCAATTCGGCCATCTCAGCCAGCAGCAAGCCCGGCAGGCTCGCCGCCTCCAGCGCCAGGGTGCCGCGCTGCAGCTCGGCCACCAGCCAGGCCCTCACCCCAGCCCCATCCAGCAATAGTCCGCGCTGCACCAGCACCTCCAAGCCCTCCGAATAACTGAAGGCCCCCACCGGCAGCGCCGGGCTGATCAGTTGAAACAAGCGCAGCCGGCTAGTGGTCATGGCTGTGACCGTGGGCGGAGCCATAGGCACCGGACTCGGGCTGAAAGGGAGCCTGCAGCTGGTCCACCTGCAGACCGCGATACTCCAGCAGGTGGGCCAGCACGGAATCGGCGAGCAGGCGCAGTTCACCAGTCCTGATCTCCATGGCCACGTGGCGATTGCCAAGGTGATAGGCGGCCTGGAGCAGGGCCAGGGGATCGGCGCTGCGCACCTGCATCAGCTCCTCCAGCGCCGCCCGCACCTGCACCAGCGGTTCGGCAGCCGTGGCGGCCAGCCACTCACCGGGCTGCAGGGCTGCCCCCCGGGGCAGCTGCAGCAGCACCTGCCTGCCACAGGCAGTGCAACGCAAACCCCGCAGCTGGGTGCGCTCCGCCGCCGAAAGGGCCAGCACCAAGCCAGGAACGGCCCCCGGGCTGGCGGCCAGCCCGCGCTCACGCAGCACCAACGGCCGGTCAGCAGGCTCAGAGCTGGCCATCGCCGGGTGCACCATGGTCTTTAAACAGCATGCCTGGTGAATCATCCCAACACCATTGCGGCAGGCCGCTGGCACGGCGCCGCTGAGCTGGAGTTCACGGCCCGGCAGGGCAGTCCGGGGGAGCCGACTGCAACTGTGCACCAGGGCTGGGCCACCTCCCCCCTGAAATTGCAACGGGCCTACCCCCAGGCAGACGGCCGCTGCGAATTGCCCCTCCTGCACACCGCCGGCGGCCTGGTGGGGGGCGACCAACTCACGCTGCGGGCCCACCTCGCCCCAGGCAGCCAGGCCCTGATCACCAGCGTGGCGGCCCAGAAGGTTTACGGCACGGTGGGGCGCTCCCGTTTGGTGCCGCAGGGCCAGTGGGCCCGGCAGAGCCTGCACTTCAGCCTTGAAGCCGGTAGCGACCTGGAATGGCTGCCCCAGGAGTTGGTGCTGTTTGCCGGCGGACTGCTGGAGCAGAACCTCACGGTGGAGCTAGCAGCGGGGGCCAGCTGGCTGGGCATGGACGTCGTGCGGCTGGGCCGCAGCGCCGCCGGCGAAACCCTGGGCCAGGGGTGCTGGCGTTCACGGCTGCAGATTTGCCGCCGCGGCCCCGAAGGCCGCCGCTGGGAGCTGGTGGATCCCCTGGAAATCAGCGGCGCCCAACTCGCAGCAGAACACGGCATGGCCGGCCAACCGGTGCTGGGATCGCTGGTGTGGGCAGCGCCGCAGCCCCTGGGGGCCGCTGCCCTGGCCCAGCTGCTGGCCGACTGCCGCAGCGACCGCCAGGGCCTGGAGGGCGAGATGGCCTGCGGCGCCCTAGGCCAGGGCCTGATCGCCCGCTACCGCGGCCCTTCCAGTCAGGCGGCCCGGTTTTGGTTCACCAGGCTATGGGCCCGAATCCGGGACGCACGCGGCCTCGGCGCCCCAGAACTGCCGCGGGTATGGCCCTTCCAGGAACAGCCCATGGGTTCAATCTGAACGGGTCAATGGGCCCTAGTCCTGCCAAAGTTGGGCCATGCACCTAACCCCCCAGGAAAAGGACAAGCTGCTGATCGTCACCGCCGCCCTGCTGGCGGAGAGGCGGCTCAACCGCGGCCTGCGGCTCAACCACCCTGAGGCGATGGCCTGGCTCAGCTTTCAGGTGATCGAGGGCGCCCGCGACGGCAAGACCGTTGCCGCCCTGATGGCCGAGGGCAGCACCTGGCTGAGCCGTGAACAGGTGATGGAGGGGGTGGCGGAGCTGGTGAGCGAGGTACAGATCGAGGCGATGTTTCCCGACGGCACCAAGCTTGTGACCCTGCACGACCCGATCCGCTGATCACTGCCCCCCAACCCCGATCCGCCATGCCCCCCCTGATCCCCGGTGAACTGCTGCCCGAACCCGGCGAGATCGTTCTGAACGCCGGCCGGCCCGTGACAACGCTGCTGGTGGCCAACACGGGCGATCGGCCCGTGCAGGTGGGCTCCCACTTTCACTTCTTTGAGGCCAACAGCGCCCTGGAGTTCGACCGCGACGCCGCCCGCGGCCTGCGGCTCGACATTCCCGCCGGCACGGCTATTCGCTTCGAGCCCGGCGACAGCCGCGAGGTGCAGCTGGTGCCCTTTGCCGGCGAGCGCCGCATCTTCGGCTTCAACGGCTTGGTGAACGGCCCCCTCGATTAACTCCCCATCCCATGCCATACCGCATCTCCCGCCGCGCCTACGCCGAGACCTACGGCCCCACCACCGGCGATCGGCTGCGCCTGGCCGACACGGAACTATTTCTGGAGGTGGAGAAGGATTTCACCGTCTACGGCGATGAGGTGAAGTTTGGCGGCGGCAAGGTGATTCGTGACGGCATGGGCCAGAGCCAGACTTCCCGCGCTGAAGGCGCCGTGGACACAGTCATAACCAACGCCCTGATCCTGGATTGGTGGGGGATCGTCAAGGCCGACATCGGCCTGCGCGACGGCCGCATCTGCGCCATCGGCAAGGCGGGCAACCCCGACACCCAAGCGGGCGTGACGATCGTGGTGGGGCCGGGCACCGAAGCGATCGCCGGCGAGGGCCACATCATCACCGCCGGCTCAATCGACACCCACATCCACTTCATCTGTCCCCAGCAGATTGAAACGGCCCTGGCCAGCGGTGTAACCACCCTGCTGGGGGGCGGCACCGGCCCGGCCACCGGCACCAACGCCACCACCTGCACCCCGGGCGCCTTTCACCTGGCCCGCATGTTGCAGGCCGCCGAGGGGCTGCCGGTGAACCTCGGCTTTTACGGCAAAGGAAACGCCTCCACTCCCGAAGCGATCGAAGAGCAGGTGCGCGCCGGCGCCTGCGGCCTCAAGCTCCACGAAGACTGGGGCACCACCCCAGCCGCGATCGACTGCTGCCTCACGGTGGCCGACCGCTTTGACGTGCAGGTGTGCATCCACTCCGACACCCTCAACGAGGCCGGCTTTGTGGAAGACACGATCCGCGCCATCGGCGGCCGCACCATCCACACCTTCCACACCGAGGGGGCCGGCGGCGGCCACGCCCCGGACATCATCAAGATCTGCGGCGAAGCCAATGTGCTGCCCAGCAGCACTAACCCCACCCGCCCTTATACCCGCAACACGCTCGACGAACACCTCGACATGCTGATGGTGTGCCACCACCTAGATCCGCGCATCCCGGAAGATGTGGCCTTTGCCGAATCGCGCATCCGCCGCGAAACGATCGCCGCCGAAGACATCCTCCACGATCTGGGCGCCTTCTCAATCATCGCCAGCGACTCCCAGGCCATGGGCCGGGTGGGCGAGGTGATCACCCGCACCTTCCAGACCGCCCACAAGATGAAGGTACAGCGCGGCGCCTTGCCCGAAGACTCCAGCCGCAACGACAACACCCGGCTGAAGCGCTACATAGCCAAAACCACGATCAACCCTGCCATCGCCCACGGGCTCGATTCCCAGATCGGTTCGGTGGAGGTGGGCAAGCTGGCTGACCTGGTGCTATGGAAGCCGGGCTTTTTCGGGGTAAAACCGGAATTGGTGATCAAGGGCGGCTCGATCGTGTGGGCCCAGATGGGCGATGCCAACGCCTCGATCCCCACCCCCGGGCCGGTGCACGGCCGGCCGATGTTTGCCGCCTTTGGAGCGGCCCTAGCCCCCAGCTGCCTCACCTTCATGAGCCAGGCAGCCCTCGATGCCGACCTACCCCGCCAGCTGGGCCTGAAACGCCCCTGCGTGCCCGTGACCAACACCCGCGGCGACATCGGCAAGGCCTCAATGAAAAACAACACGGCCCTGCCGAAGGTTGAAGTAGACCCCCAGACCTATGAGGTGTTCGCAGATGGGGTGCTGCTCAGCTGCGAACCAGCCGAGGTGCTGCCGATGGCCCAGCGCTACTTTTTGCTCTAGCTGGCCTTCCGTATCAATCCACACCGGCGCCGACCCCAAGGGGTGGACATGATCCCGCCATGGCAAGAGGCGTGGCATGTTTACCGAATACAGACCAAATCGGGGCTACGACGAATACTTCAGTGCACCTGAACAGCCCCGCAGCGCCCTGCAGCCCCTGATCTCCTCCCTAGGCCAGCTGGGCCTCGATGAACTAAACCGCAACCATGAGGCCGCCGGCGTTTTGCTGCGGCGGCTGGGAGCCACCTTTCGCCTCAATGGCTCAGGCAGCCAGGGGGGTGAGCGCATCCTGCCCTTCGATCCCCTGCCGCGTCTGATCAGCAGCGGCGACTGGCAGCGACTGGAGGAGGGTCTATTCCAACGGCTGGAAGCCATCGACCTATTTCTGGCCGATGTCTATGGGCCCCAAAGGATCCTGAACGACGGCGTCATTCCACGGCAGGACGTGGAGAGCTCCCAGGGCTGGCGACCCCAGCTGCAGGGCTTCCAGCCACCGCTGGGCCGCTGGTGCCACATATCCGGCCTGGATCTGGTGCGCGACGGCCAGGGCACCTGGCGAGTGCTGGAAGACAACCTGCGCTGCCCCTCGGGCGTGGCCTACTTCCTGGAAAACCGCCGGGTGATGAAGCGGATGTTCCCGAGCCTGTTTGCCGGCCGCACCGTGCAACCCATCGACGATTACCCCTCCCACCTGCTGCAGACCCTGCGAGAGCTCGCTCCCTGGACCGATACACCCAAGGTGGTTCTGCTCACCCCCGGAGTGTTCAACAGCGCCTACTTCGAGCACAGTTACCTGGCCCAGCAGATGGGCATCCAGCTGGTGGAGGGCCGCGACCTGATCTGCCAAGACGACCGGGTGTGGATGCGCAGCACGGCCGGACCCGAACCGGTGGATGTGATCTACCGGCGCATCGACGACGACTTCCTCGACCCGGCCGTGTTCCGCAGCGATTCGATGCTGGGAGTGCGTGGCCTGATGGCGGCTTACCGGGCCGGCCGGGTGGCAATCGCCAACGCCCCAGGCACAGGGGTAGCCGACGACAAGCTGATCTACGCCTACCTGCCGGAGATGATCCGCTACTACCTCGGCGAAGATCCGATCATCGCAAACGTGCCCACCTACCTCTGTGCCAGGGAGGACGACCGGGCCTACGTGTTGGCCCACCTCAGTGAGCTGGTGGTGAAAGCGGTAGCGGAGGCCGGTGGCTACGGCATGCTCATCGGCCCTCACGCCACCCAGGAGGAGATCGCGGAATTTGCCGTCAAGATCCAGGCCGAGCCACGCAACTACGTAGCCCAACCCACCCTCGAGCTCTCCACCGTGCCCTCACTGAGCGAAGGTGAATTGTTCCCCTGCCATGTGGATTTACGGCCCTATGTGCTGCGCGGCAAGGGGGCCTGGGTAAGCCCGGGCGGCCTCACCCGGGTGGCCCTGCGCCGGGGCTCCCTGGTGGTTAACTCATCCCAGGGTGGCGGCTGCAAGGACACCTGGATCGTGAGTGAACAATCATGCTGAGCCGCGTCGCCGATTCCCTCTACTGGATCAACCGCTATGTGGAGCGGGCCGAAAACATTTCCCGTTTTGTGGAGGTGAGCGAAGCGATGTCCCTCGACTGCCCCCCCGGCAGCGCCGAACCCTGGTTGCCCCTAGTTGATGCCAGCGGTGATCGCGAATTATTCGACCGTCTCTATCCAGATGGCCGGCCGGAGCAGGTGGTGGAGTTTCTGGTGCGAGCCGAAAACAATCCCAACAGCGTGGCGAACTGCATCGCCATCGCCCGCGAGAACGCTCGTCAGATCCGCGAGGTGATCACCACCGAAATGTGGGAGCAGCTCAACGACATCTATTGGACCCTGCTCGACAACAAAGGCTTCTGGCAGCAGCCCCCCCTGGAGCAACTCAGGGAGATCCGCAGGGCCTGCCAACTCTTTTATGGCATCACCGACGCCACCTTGAGCCGCGATCTCTCCTGGCAATTCAGCCGCCTGGGGCGGGTGATGGAGCGGGCCGAGAAAACTACCCGCATCCTTGATGTGAAGTACTTCTTGCTGCTGCCTTCGCCAGATGAGGTAGGGGGGGTGCTCGATGAACTGCAGTGGATCTCCCTCCTGCGTAGCGCTGGGGCATATCAGATGTTCCGCCAATCGCGCCAGCAGGTGATCGAGCCAGAGGCGGTGGCCAGCTTCCTGCTGCTTGACCCGATCTTTCCGAGGTCGGTGCGCTACTGCCTAGGGCGCATCAACGAAACCCTGAGGATCGTGAGCGGCCAGGCGGTGCCCGGAGCTCCAGACGAGCTCGAATGTCTCAGCGGGCTCACCCTGGCCCGTTGGAGCTACACCCGCATCGACGAGCTGATCGCCGGAGGATTGCACGAATCAATCGACGCCCTGCAAAGCGACCTCAACCGGCTCCATGATCTGATCGAGCAGCGCTACTTCATCGCCGACCACGCATGCGTGCCCGAGTAACCCACACCTTCACCTACCGCTACAGCGCCCCAGTACTGCTGGGCCCCCACCGGTTCTGCCTCAAACCGAGGGGCCACGGCTTTCAGCGTTTGCTGGACTTCCAGCTGCTGGTGACCCCTGAGCCTGGACGGCTCTACCCCCTGGTGGCAGCCAGCGGCGATGAAATTTTGCGGGCCCGTTTTAATGGGCCTGCAGACACTTTCACAGTGCAGGCCAGCAGCCTGGTGGAAACGGAAGCGGCGCCGCTGCTGCAGGTTTGCCTGGAGGGCAGCGAGCCGGTACTGCCCTACCCGGTGGGTCACTTAAACGGTGACCTGGCCGGCAGCCTGGAGGGCTGGCTTCCCAATGGCCAGCACGATCCAGCCGCAGTTGACATGGCCCAGGAAGCGTTGATGGGCAGCGACCAACGGGCGCTGATGTTTCTGCAACAGCTGGTGGAAATAATCCAAGACCGGGTCAAATACACCCAGCGACACGTGGGCCCGGCCTGGCCCGCCGGCCGCACCCTCAAGGAAAGGGTGGGGTCCTGCCGGGACCTGGCGATGCTGATGGTGGAGGCCTGCCGCTGTGTCGGTTTACCGGCCCGCTTCGTGAGCGGATACCACCTACTCGAACCAAAGCCGGAGCACTACGACCTGCACGCCTGGGCCGAGGTGTATTTACCCGGTGCTGGCTGGCGGGGCTTCGATCCCAGCGGCATAGGCGTAATCGACGATCGCTACATCACCTTGGCTACCTCATCCAAGCCGGAACTAACAGCCGCAGTCACCGGCAGCTTTTCAGGACCAGACGGGGTAGAAAACTTGTTGGAATGGGGGATAGAAGCAGATATTCAGGAACCGGCCGTAAGCATTCAGTCGCCCTGAGCAACAGGTGTCTACGGGTTTTTGACGGCCTTGCAGCGCATCATCAAGCTTCAGCACAGCGCTGGGAATGGCCTGGCAGAGGGCATGAATTCTTCCAGCATCACCGCCAGGGCTTCACTCAGCTGGAGCCGGCTGCGGGCCCTCCCGCATATTCCTGGCCGCCGCGATGCAGAGGTGGCGAGAAAATTTGCTAGTCACATTTTTTCAAGGCTGTACCCAGCTCAGCGACCACTTTGGCAGTGAAATCCGACCAAGCCAAGCGAAAATAGAGGACCTAAATTTAGGATCATGTACTGAGGGCTAACCTTCGTGAAGGAAGCACCCATACCCGAAGAAGACTCAGCACGCCTGAAGGAGCTAGCTAGCTACGGATTGCTAGATACTCGGCCAGAGGCTATTTTTGATGATATTACCCATTTAGCCAAATATGTAACAGGTGCTAAAATTGGTATCATCAGCTTAGTCGATGAAAATAGGCAGTGGTTTAAATCCTGTGTAGGCCTTGAAGATGCGCCTTCTGAGACTCCCCGAAATATCTCATTTTGCGGCCATACTGTTGCACAACGCAAGCACCTAATTATCAATGATGCCTTGGCTGATGAGCGCTTTGCCGACAATCCCTTAGTGCAGGGCGAACCACACATTCGCTTCTATGCAGGCTTTCCTTTGATCGCCGCCAATGGCATGGTGCTCGGCAGCCTTTGTGCCATCGATACAGAGTCCAAAAGTCTTTCGCCCCAGCAGATTACTTCAATGGAGCGTCTAGCACGACAAGTTGTAAGTCAAATGGAACTGCGGCGGGAAACCCAGCTGTTGCAATCAGCCGAAAAAGCCTTGCTGCAACAACAAAATAACAAACCGGTCGCAACAAAAATTCAGCGGCTCGTTGGCGCCAACTCGCCAATGAACCGCGAGCAGCTGCTGCAAATGTTGACGCTAATACTCGAATTAGAGATTCCACCCTGCTTTGCTTTGGCACGCTGCAAATTTACGGACTATTCCAGCATCAGCGCAACCTCAGGGTCAGCGCTAGCAGAAAGCTTAATCAAAGCTGGCATGGAACGGCTCTCAGTCTGTCTTCCTACACAGGCAACTATGGCTCGCTTTTCAGACAATGAAATAGTACTTGTAATACCTCACATCTCCAATAAGAATGCCATAGCAAAAATTGCCGCAGAATGCATCTCCAGCCTTGAAGCCCCTGTCACACTTGACGGTTTTGATCTTGCGCTAAACATGAGCATGGGAATCGCAATTTTTAAAAACAACTACAGCAACCCTGACTCCCTGCTGTCTGATGCAAGCATAGCTCAGCGAATCGCCATCACAAATCGCTCCAAGGGAAGCAGCTTCAATTTTATTGATCTTCATTCCCGCCTCGAAGCACAAAGGCAATATAAGTTAGAAACAGATCTCAGGCGTTTAGTTCGCAATAATGATGTCATCCCCTATCTGCAGCCCATAGTAGATTTAGCCTCAGGCAAACCGGTGGGCCTTGAATGCCTAATGCGCTGGCCAACAGATACCAGTGAGGTCATTACACCTAGCAGCTTCCTGCCCGTCTCCCAGCTTGCGGGACTTAGCGGCGAGCTCGATCTTCAGGTCATTGAGAAAGCCCTCAAGGCCAGCCATGAACTGGAGATCGCCGCCCCCGGGCAGGCATTGCGCCTATCGGTGAACCTATCTGCCTTGCTACTTGAAAAAGAAGCTCTACGAAACCGGCTACTGCATCTGATCCGCTCCACTCCGCTTCCATCTGGCTGGCGACTCCAGGTAGAACTAGTGGAAGACTACCTGCAACTCAACGATTCAGAAATTGGAGCCTTTCTCAATACCCTGATCCTAGAGGGTGTAAGCATCGCCATAGACGACTTCGGCACTGGCTATTCATCGCTGAGTCGCCTGCACAACTACCCGGTGCGAACGGCAAAAGTAGATTATAGCTTTGTGCAGCGAATTGATGACCTCCAAAAGCCCAGCAACCAGCTGCTAAAAACTATCCAAGTGCTCTGCCGCGACCTAAGCCTAGACATCACAGCCGAAGGAGTAGAAACCGAGGCCCAGCGCCTTTGGCTGCTCCAAAATGGCTATCAGCTGGGCCAAGGCTTCCTCTTTAGTCGGCCAATGTCAGTAGCCGCTACTAGCAACTATCTGATCAGTTGCAGTTGGCAGAAAGGCTGAGCCGGGCTTCCCCGCAACTACCAGCTCACCCCATGCAACTTGGGCAGGGGAGCCGTTTTGAAAGTGGTAGCAAACAAACGCGGAATAAGGCGACTGTTGTACACCCGAAACTCCCGCAGCACGCTGGCACCCTCCTCCCGCACAGCCTGATTGAGCACCACCGAGCCATCGGGATCAGATACGGAGCGGTGGAATGTGCCAGGAGGGATGCGCAGAATATCGCCGCCGGTTTCCAAGCGAACAATGTGATACGGATAATTCCAACCGAGATTGACCAAGAAAAAAGTGCGGCCGCCGTGCAGGGCCAGGAGATTGTCTTCCTGGTGGGGATGCAGATAAAACTGCCAGGCACCGGTCTTCTGCTCATCCGGAGGACTCACGGCTGGGCCGGCATGGATCACCAGGTCGCGGGCATTTGAGCTGGCAACAGTGATATCGAAGAAGCGAACAGCGGGGGTATCGCGGAACTTCTCGTAGGGAATCAGCTCAAACATCGGCGCTAGCCGGGATGGTGCAGACATCGGTAGGGGCAGTTGCTACTGCCAAAACTAGCCCTACTGAACCGCACCACCGGGGGGCCAGCCGTCGCAACCACTACCCATTGGCGTAGCTGATTTGGCTTAGAAGGGGATCGGCATTTCCACTTCGGCAGGCTCGGGTGCACAGCCCGGCACCCGCAAAGCCACCACTGCGCCTAGCACCACTATTGAGGGCGAAGCGAAATCCTGCTCCTCAGCCCGGTCGGCCAGCTCACCGAGCACGGTCACCAGCTGGCGCTGACCGCGCACGGTGCCCTGCTGAATCACCGCCGCCGGGGTATCGGCCGCCAGGCCACCCGCCATCAGCTCCTCGGCGATGCGGCGCAGGTTGTGCAAGCCCATGTAGATCACCAAGCCATCACTGGTCTGGGCCAGGCCGCGCCAGTTCACCCCTGGGCGGCCCTTATCGATTTCCTCGTGGCCCGTCACGAAGGTGACGCTGGAGCCGGCGCGGCGGTGGGTAACAGGAATGCCCGCGTAGGCCGGAGCCGCGATGCCAGCGGTTACCCCAGGCACCACCTGCACCGGCACGCCCTTGGCGGCCAGGTGAGCTGCCTCCTCGCCGCCGCGGCCAAACAAAAAGGGATCACCGCCCTTAAGCCGCACGATCAGGCGATGGCGGCTGGCCAATTCCACCAATACCGCGTTTGTGCTCGGCTGCGGCACCGAATGATGGCCGCGACGCTTACCAACGAAGTGGAGCTCGCAGCCCTGGGGCACCAGATCCAGCAGGGCCTGGGGCACCAGGGAGTCGTAGACGAGGGCATCGCACTGCCGCAGCAGCCGGTGGGCCTTGAGGGTGAGCAGCTCCGGATCACCGGGGCCCGCCCCCACCAGGTAAACCGTGCCGAGCTGGGCCGGGGCACTCATGGCAGGGCCTCGAGTTCAGCCAGCAGTAGCTGGCGCAGGCCAGGCCGCTGCAGCAACGGCGGACCCACCTGTTCGGTTAGCTGGTCGGTGAGCCGGTTGGCGGCCAGAGCTAGGGCCAGGGCTGGAGCGGCAAGGGTCAGCTTCAGCTGCGCGAGATGGTCTGCACTGTATGGAGTGGCGACGCAGTGGGCACCGGTGCGCCGCTCCAAGGTGGTGAGATACCGCGCTGCCAGAGGGCCCTCCAAGGGGTGATGCAGCAATAAGGGCCGGACATCCTGCGTAGCCAACCCGGCCAGCTCATTAGCGAGGGCGTCCTGCCACTGGGGCCATGCCCCCAGGAAAGGCCAGTGCTGCACGCGGGCAAAAGCCGACCAATGGCGCACAATCGCCGGCAAATCGTGGCGCACATGGCCGCCGGGCAGCAGCAGCAGCGGCACCAGGCCGAGGACTTGACCCGGCTGCAGCAGCTCGGTCGCCGCCGGTGGCGCCGCAGCCGAGAGGGCCTGCAGCCGCACGGGCGCGCCACGGCGGCACTCCAGCTCGGCGGCCAGGGCCACCAACTCGGCAGGCAGCTGGCCGCCCACGCGGCCATGCACCACCAGTAGCAGGGGTTGGGCGGGAATGGCCGCGAGGCGGCGACCAAGGCGCTCGGCCACCTGGGGATCGAGCTCGCAATGCCGCAGGGGCACCAGGGCGCGGCGGGCTCCGGGCAGACGGGCCAGCAGGTCCACCGCCGGGGCAGCCAGCTGGGGATCGAGGTCGCCGGCCAGGGCGCTGAGGCCAGCCACCAGCTGATGCCGGGGCCACACCGACAAACCACGGGCTACCCCTTCGAGAGCGGCGCGCCGCAATGGGGTGGCGATTGGGGCCCGCATCCAGCTCAGCAGCACGGGCCAGGCCGGCACCTGGCGCTGGTGACCCAGCAGAGGCAGCAGGGCTAGCGCCACGGCTTGTGGCAGGGCCGAGAGGGGCAGGGCTTGGCCAAGAGCGCCCGGGCCGGGGGCCAATTGCTGCAGCAGCCAGGCGGCACTAGCCCCATCCCGCTGGCGCAGCACCTGGCTAGGCAGGCCGGGATCGGGATCGGGCTGCAGGCGCCACCAACGCAGCAAACGCCGCTGGGAAGGCGGATCAAGCCGCTCCGCCAGCACGGCAAGCAGGTCTGGGTCGGCGCTGAGGCTGCCGTTTTCCAGCGCCAGCAGCCAGGGCTCAGGATCCAGCTCAGGCTGGCGGCGCAGCTGTTGCAGCCAGCCCCAGCGTGCCGGAGAACCGCAGGCCGGCAGCTGGGCCGGCTCGCACTGGGGCAGGGCAGATCTCAAAGCCGCCCTCCGACCTCAGGAAGCCGCCGGCTCGCGGCGCCGGGCTCCAAATTGCTCCAGCAGGAGCTGCTCCAGCACATCGGTAAGGTCACTGAGGGGTACGCCTTTTTCATGCAGCTCGGCCAGCTTGGGCTCGGCGCCCATGGAGCCGCCAAGAAAGATCTTGGACGCCTCCACCATCTGACCATCCTTACGGGCCTTCGCCCCCATCAAACCGATCTGACCCATGTAGGGCTGGCCGCAGGCATTGGGGCAGCCGGTCCAGTGCATGCGCACCGCCTCGGGCAATTCGATGCGCTGCTCCAGCTCTTCGAGCACCTGCTGGGCCACGCCCTTGGTGGGGATCAAAGCGAAGCTGCAGTAAGCGTTGCCGGTGCAGCTCACCGCCTCGGCCTGCAGGGTCGAAGGGTCGGGGCGGAAGCGCTGCAGCAGGGGTTCGGCCAGCAGAGCCTCAAGGCGATCGCCGGGCACATTGATGATCAAGGCGTTCTGGGCCTCGGTGAGACGCAGCTCGCCGCTGCCATAGGTGCGTGCCAAAGCGGCAAGTTCCAGCATCGAAGCCGCGTCCAGCCGGCCCATCGGCACGTGCAGCCCCACCCAGTGGAGCCCCTCCTGCTTCTGGGCCTGCACGCCCAGGCCCGAGCGGGGGGCACGATTTACCAGATGGGAGCCGTCGTGGCGGAGTACGGCTTCGGCAAAGGCTGCAACCAGCTCAGCCCGGTAGACGTCGATCCCGAGCTGGTCGATCAGATACATCAGCCGGCTTTTGTTGCGCTGCTGGCGATTGCCTGCGCGCTCGTAGTGATGCAAGACCGCCAGGGTGAAGTCGGCTAGCTGCTCCGCCCGCAGCCACAGGCCCAGGGGCACCGCCAACTCGTTGCGCTGGGCTGAAAAGAAGCCCCCCACCAGCACCGTGAAACCCAGCTCACCGTTGTGCTCGGCCGGCAGGAAGGCCAGGTCGTTGTGCAGCAGGAAGCTATCTGGTGCGCCCCCCACGGCCACGTTGAACTTGCGCGGCAGGTTGCGGGGACCGGCCGGCCCCAGCAGGGCGGCCTGAATCGCCTCCACCAGGGGGCGGGTGTCGACGATCTCCTCTGGGTCAATGCCCGCCAGCGGGTTGCCGGTGATGTTGCGAGGGTTGTCGTGGCCCGACTGGCGGCTGGTGAGCCCCAAGGTCTCCAGTGCCACCATCAGCGGCGCCATGTCCTCCAGCAGCAGACCACGCAGCTGCAGGTTTTGGCGGGTGGTGATGTCGGCACTGCCGTGCTCGCCACAACGGTCGATCGTCTCGGCCAGCACGTCGAGCTGGTCGGCCGTGATCACGCCGTTGGGCAGCCGCAGCCGCACCATGAAGCGCCCCGGGGTCACCGGCCTGAAGAAGATCCCCAGCCACTTGAGCCGGATCGTGAGCGTGGCTTCGTCGAGCGCTTCCCAGCCTTCACGCCCCATTTCGGCAAGCCGGGGCTCCAGCTCGAGGCCGCAGAGCTCGGCCTTGGCCTGCTCGATCTTGCTAAGGGGCGGCTGGCTGGCCGCAGAAATCGTGGGGCTTGTCATGGGGCGGACTCACGGAACACGGAACAACCTCGGCATGTCCGCCCCGCCGCCACACAGCAGCAAGGTGGATCCGAGCAAGCGCCGATGAGAGCTACGCCGCCGGAAAACAGAAATGGAGCAAAAGCTCCTCAGAGGGAGACAATTGAGATTCTCTGCAGTACGGGTAACTTTCTGTGTCGCAACCGCTACCACCCGCAGCACCGGCGGCAGCGGCAGGGCTCAGACGCCTGCAGCGCCTCAACGCCCTCGGCCCCGAGCGGGCCCGCTTTCGCGAACTTATTGCCAAGGTGGGCAGCGGTGAGCACACCAGCACGGGCCTCAGCCGCGATGAGGCCCGTGACGCCATGGACCTGATGCTTCAGGGTCAGGCAAGCGATGCGCAGCTAGGAGCCTTCCTGATTGCCCACCGGATTCGCCGGCCGCTGCCGATCGAATTGACCGGCATGCTCGACAGCTACCGCAGCCACGGCCCGAAGCTAGAAACCCCTGGCCGCCAGGCCATTTGCTTCTGTGTGCCCTACGACGGCCGCAGCCGCACCGCCCCCCTGCTGCCCCTGCTCGCCCTGGTGCTGGCCAGCGCCGAGATCCCGGTGGTGCTGCACGGCGGCGACCCGATGCCGATTAAGTACGGCGTCACCCTGGCAGAGCTGTTCGCCGCCCTCGGCATTGAGTGGCGTGGGCTCAGCCTCGCCGCTCTGCAGCAACGGTTGAGCACCCACCACCTGGCCCTCACCCACCAGCCCGACCACTTCCCCGCTGCGGAAAGGTTGCTGCCGGTGCGCGATGAAATTGGCAAGCGCCCCCCCGTGGCCAGCCTGGAACTGCTCTGGACCCCCCACTGCGGCAACCACCTACTGGTGAGTGGCTTCGTCCATCCCCCCACCGAAAAACGGGCCTGGGAGGCCCTGGCCACCGCCGGTGAAACCGAGGTGCTCACGGTGAAGGGCCTGGAGGGGTCAACCGACCTGCCTACAAGCCGGGCTGGCATCACCGCCCGGGTCCGCGACGGCTCGCTGGAGCGGCTGCTCGTACACCCCCGGGACCATGGCCTACACGGCGATGAAATCGCCTGGGAAAGTCTGGAAACCTGGCAGCAGCAGGCGCTAGCAGCCTTGGGTGGTGAAGGCCCCCTGGCTACGCCGCTGCTCTGGAATCTGGGGGCCTACCTCTGGCTGACCGATCGCTTCGAAAGCCTTGCTGACGCCCTGGAGCAAGCGCGGGCTCTGCTGGCCTCTCAATGCGGCGAGCGCCTGCGGCGAACCCTTGCCGATCCCGGCGAAAGCGGCAATCGGTAGCAATTGCAACTCTCAACTGGGACTCTGCCGTGGTGATGTAACTGGGTCGGTCAGCTTGTGCGCCGGCATTGTTTTCTTGACCGGTTCGGTGCGCTTCTTTGTGGAGCCCGTCCGGAGTGCAGTTGCCGCCACTCCGGCCTATCCCAATCAAGCGATGTCCAATCTCTCGCGCCGCAAGTTTTTGATCACCGCCGCCGGTTCGGCAGCCGGAGCAATCTGGCTGGCTGCCTGTGGCAGTCCCGCCAAAAAATCTGCAAATCAAACAACAAGTCCGGCCGGCGGTGCGGAGGCACCTGAGCTGAAGGCTGCCACCTTGGGCTTCATCGCCCTCACCGACGCCGCGCCCCTGATCATCGCTCTGGAGAAAGGTTTCTTCACCAAGCACGGCATGCCCGAGGTGAAGGTGGTGAAGCAGACCTCATGGGCTGCCACCCGCGACAACCTGGAGCTGGGCAGCGGCGGCGGCGGCATTGATGGCGCCCACATCCTTTCGCCAATGCCGCTGCTGCTAACTGCCGGCACGATCACCAAGACCAAGCAGCCTCTGCCGATGTACACCTTGGCGCGACTCAACCTGCAGGGCCAGGGGCTGTCGGTGTCTAAGGACTATCTGGACAACAAGCTCAGCATCGACAACAAAGCGGGCTTGGCAAAAGCAACGCAACAGGCCAGCAGTAAGGGCAAGAAGTTCAAAGCGGCCGTTACCTTCCCCGGCGGCACCCACGACCTATGGATGCGTTACTGGCTCTCCGCCAATGGCATCGATCCAAATAAGGATGCCGACCTAGTAGTGGTGCCACCCCCCCAGATGGTGGCAAACATGCAGACCGGCACCATGGACACCTTCTGCGTTGGTGAGCCCTGGAATCAGCGCTTAGTTAATAAGAAGCTTGGCTACACAGCCGCCGTCACCGGCGAACTCTGGAAAAACCACCCCGAGAAGGCCTTCTCGATGCGAGCCGACTGGATCGACCAAAACCCCAAGGCCGCCAAAGCCCTGTTAATGGCTGTTCAGGAAGCTCAGATCTGGTGTGAAGATCCGGCAAACCTTGATGAACTCTGCGAAATCACTGCCAAGGACAAATACTTCAAAGCCAGCGTGGCCGATATCAAACCCCGCTTGGCCGGCGACATCGACTACGGCGACGGCCGCGTAGTTAAAAACAGCCCCCTGAGAATGCGCTTCTGGAGCGAAAACGCCTCCTTCCCATTCAAGAGCCATGACAAGTGGTTCGTTACCGAAGATATACGCTGGGGCTATCTACCCTCCAGCACCGATATTGACGCTTTGGTGAACAAGGTGAATCGGGCTGATCTCTGGAAGGAAGCTGCCACCGCTATCGGCCAAGAAAAGGCCATTCCCGGCAGCGATTCGCGCGGCAAGGAAACCTTCTTCGACGGTGTGGTGTTCGACCCCGAAGATCCCAAGGCCTACCTAAACGCCCTGGCAATCAAGGCGATGAAGTGAGCCTCAACGCCCAGCAACTTCTCCGTTACTACGCCCACCATCCGTGACCCCAACCACCTCCCCGGGCCGGCGCACCCGCCGGCGTCGGCTGCTACCGGCATTGCCCCAGATCCTGCCCTACCTGATTTGCATAGGTTCCTTTCTACTGGTTTGGCAGTTGCTTTCGGGCGTCCTCGGTGCTGCGCGGCTCCCCGGCCCGATCAACGTGTTGATCGATACCTGGGATCCGTACATCAGCCAGCCGTTTTTCGATGAAGGCGGCACCAGCAAGGGCCTGGGCTGGCAGATCCTTATCTCGCTGCAACGGGTGGCGGTGGGCTACGGCCTAGCGGCGGTAGTAGGAGTCGCGGTAGGCGGCCTGCTCGGCCTAAATCGCTTCGCCGGCAAAGGATTTGATCCAGTGGTGCAGGTGCTGCGCACTGTGCCGCCGCTGGCCTGGTTTCCGATTTCGCTGATGGTGTTTCAAGATGCTAATACCTCGGCGGTATTTGTGATTTTCATTACGGCGATCTGGCCGATCATTATCAATACGGCTGTGGGCATCCAGGAGATTCCCCAGGATTACACCAATGTAGCCCGAGTGCTGCGCCTCAGCAAACGCGCTTATATAACCAGCATCGTAATACCAGCCACGGTGCCCTATGTGTTCACCGGCCTGCGCATCGCCGTGGGCCTGGCCTGGCTAGCAATCGTGGCCGCAGAGATGTTGAAGGCCGACGGCGGCATCGGCTACTTCATCTGGGACGCATACAACGCCGGCGGCGACGCCAGCTCAAGCCAAATAATCCTGGCCATTATCTATGTGGGCATCGTCGGGCTGCTGCTCGATCGACTGGTTGCCTTCGTCGGCCGCAAGGCGAGCCAGGGGGGGAACTGAAGCCATGCCCTCCATGTTCACCGTCGACCATGTCACCCAGGTCTTCCCCCTGCAAGGAGGCGGCGACTACGTGGCTCTGCGCGATATCTTCCTCGATATAGCAGAGGGCGAGTTTCTCTCGCTGGTTGGTCATTCAGGCTGCGGCAAGAGCACCTTGCTCAACCTTCTGGCCGGCCTCAGCCAGGCCAGCGAAGGCGGGATCCTGATGAACGGCCGCCAAATCACGGCTCCAGGCCCAGAGCGAATGGTTGTGTTCCAGAACTATTCCCTGCTGCCCTGGAAAACGGTGCGGCAGAACATCGCCCTCGCCGTAGACAACGTGTTTGCCACCAAAGCAATAGCTGAGCGCTCGGCAATTGTGGAGCACAATATCCAATTGGTTAACCTGAAGGCAGCAGCAGATAAATATCCCCACGAGCTCTCCGGAGGCATGAAGCAGCGGGTGGCGATCGCCCGGGCGCTGGCGATCCGACCGAAGCTACTGCTGCTCGATGAGCCCTTCGGAGCCCTCGATGCGCTCACCCGCGGCAACCTGCAGCAACAACTGCTGCGCATCTGCGCTGAGGCCGGCGTAACGGCCGTGATGGTGACCCACGACGTGGATGAAGCCCTGCTGCTCTCTGACCGGGTGGTGTTGATGACCAACGGCCCGGAAGCCCACATTGGCCAGATCCTCGAAGTGCCCCTGCCCCGACCCCGCAGCCAGCTGACTGCGGTGAAGCACCCGAGCTACTACGCCTTGCGGGCCGAGATGGTGGGCTTCCTCAACGATCAGCGGCGAGCTCGGCAGCAGCGGCTCAAGCCGGCGGCTGCCATCGCCGCCAACGGTCTGGAGAAGGTGAACCTGTCGATCGGCTTCATTCCACTGAGCGACTGCGCCCCACTGGTGGTGGCCCAGGAGAAAGGCTTCTTCAAGCGCCATGGCCTTGAACAGGTGGAGCTGCGCCGGGAGGCCAACTGGAAAAGCCTCGAAACCCACGTGCGTCAGGGGGTGCTCGATGCCGCCCAAATGGTGGCAGGGCTGCCCTACGCCATGGCTTTGGGGCTGCGGGGGCAGGCTCCCCTGCCGATGGTCACCGCCCTAACCCTCTCGCGCAACGGCAATGCCATCACCCTGCATCGCAGCTTCCAGGAGGCTGGCGTGCACGACGTGGCCGGGCTGCAGCGCTGGATAGCGGCCCATCCCCAGCAGCGTCCCGTCTTCGCGATGGTGCACCCGGCCTCGATGCACAACTTCCTGCTGCGGGCCTGGCTGGCCTCAGGTGGCATCGACCCCGACAAGGATGTGGACCTGATCGTGATCCCGCCACCCCAGATGGTGGCGACCCTTCGCGCCGGCACGATCAATGGCTTTTGCGTGGGCGAGCCATGGAACAGTCGCGCCGTCAAGGAGGGGCTCGGCACGGTGATCGCCGCCGACACCGAACTATGGAACGGCCATTGCGAAAAGGTTCTTGGCGTACGGGAGGACTGGGCCTCAGCCCACCCCCGCACCCACGAAGCCCTTGTCCATGCCCTGCTGGAGGCCTGTCGCTGGTGCGAACAGCCCGCCAACCGAGAGGAGCTGGCCGAGTTGCTCTCCCGCGCCAACTTTGTCGGGGCCGATCTGGACACACTCCGGCCCGCGCTGGTGGGTCCCTTCGACCGGGGTCTCGGCGAGCCTGTGGCGGAGCCGCAGCTGTTGCGCTTCCACGGCGGAGTGAATGCTCCCGAGCGACAGGATGCGGTCTGGATTATCACCCAGCTCGCCCGCTGGGGAATCTGCCCCTTCCCCCATGACTGGCAGGAGGTGGCAGACCGGGTCCAGCATCAGTATCTATACCGCCGCGTGGCGGAGGCCCAGGGCGACCAGGCCGGCGATCAGGCGGAGCCCACCGCCATCGAGTTGTTCGGCAGCGACTGCCTGGATCTGGGCGATCCCCTGGCCTACTTGCGGCGACATGCCCCGGCAGCCTTGAGGGCAGCCTCTGCTGACTGAACGTCAGCATTTACACCACCAAAACTTCAACCGCAAATTTAACCGCGTCCCCAGCGATGACCACCCTTTCCAGCACCGTCGCCGTTGGCCCCGATGCAAAGAGCGAACCTTTTCTAAAGATCGAGTCACTAAGCAAGGTCTACGACACCCCGAGCGGGCCCTACAGCGTGCTCAACAACATCGACCTAACCGTGGCCGAGGGTGAATTCGTCTGCGTGATCGGCCATTCCGGCTGCGGCAAGTCCACCCTGCTGGACATGGTGTCCGGTTTCCGGCAGCCCAGCAGCGGCGAGGTGCGGGTCCAGGGGGAGAGGATCGTCGAACCGG
>NZ_JBSYHW010000029.1:0-33090 GCF_056108345.1 Cyanobium sp. NIVA-CYA 375
ACCTGGCGGCCCAGCGTGATCTCCTGCTCGTGAGATAAAAGCGGAACTCGGCCTATGTCACGCAGGTAGCTGCGCACAAAGTCGCCGCCTGATTGGGCCGAGGCAGCTATGGACAGGGCGGGCATGGCGAGCCGGGTTACGAAACTCTTTGGTTTCGCAAACCTACCATTCTTTCCAGGGGCGAACATGGGGGCAATGGCCTACCAACGGCTGCAAAAACTGATGGCCAACGCCGGGCTCTGCTCCCGTCGCCAGGCAGAACAGCTGCTGCGCCAAGGCCTGGTACAGGTGAATGGTGCCGTAGCCCAGCTGGGCGATCGGGCCGACCCCGAGCGCGATCGCATCACCGTGCGGGGAGAGCCCCTAGCGGCCAGGCCCCAACCCCTGCTGCTGTTGCTCAACAAACCGGTGGGGGTGGTTTGCAGCTGCCACGATCCCGAGGGACGGACCACCGTGCTGGACCTGCTGCCAGCCGAGCTGAGCCACGGCAGCGGACTCCACCCGGTGGGGCGGCTCGATGCCAACAGCCGCGGCGCCCTGCTGCTCAGCAACCAGGGGGAGGTCACCCTGCGGCTCACCCATCCCCGCTACGGCCACCGCAAGACATACCGGGTGTGGGTGAAGGGCCAACCGACGGACTCGGTGCTGGAGCGCTGGGCCGCCGGAGTGCCCCTTGATGGCCAGGCCAGCCAACCGGTAGGGCTGGTGCTGCTTCAAAGACGTCCCCACTCAACCGAAATCGAACTGCGGATGGGGGAGGGACGCAACCGTCAGATCCGGCGCACCGCAGAGGCCCTTGGCCACCCCGTGCTCGACCTGCAGCGGCTGGCAATCGGCCCGCTGCAGCTGGGCTCCTTGCCCGAAGGTCGCTGGCGGCGCCTCGATCGCCAAGAATGGCAACTGCTTAATCCCTCGCCCCCACCCTGACCCCCTCCACCCCGCTGCCGCCAAAGCGCCCGCGTGGCCGCCTCGGCCGCTGGTGGCCCTTTGGCGCGTCAAAAGCCGCAGGTTGCCCGGCCGAGGCTCCGGCTGATCCGCTACTCGCAGCAGGCCAGAGGCTGCGGCAGCAGCGCGAGGAACGGGGCCTGAGCCTGCGGGATCTCGCCCTGGAAACACTCATCAGTGCGGCTGTGCTGGAGGCTTTAGAGCGTGGCTGGCGCGACCGCCTACCGGAAGCCGCCTACCTGCGCACCATGGTGCCGCTGATCGAGCGGCATCTGGAGCTCCCACCAGGCAGCCTGGAAACGGTGCTGCCAAGCAACGGGCAGCTTCCCCAGGGCCAACGGCGAGAGCCCCTACTGCGGCGTTTCACACCGGGCTCAATCGATGTATTCACCACCTGGCAGGGCACGCTGCTCTACGGCGTGCTGACCCTGGGCCTCATCTACGCAATGAACCTGCAGCAGCAGCAACTGGCGGCAAGGGGGGTACTGGCGCTGCGACCGATCCCGCTGCTGCCGGCCAGTGAACAGGCCAAACCGCCGCTGCCTGCTCAGGCCCTGCTACAGCTTTATCCCGAGCTGCGCCCTCTGGAGCTGGCCGCCCGGGGCCAGGCCCCAGCTTCATCCCTTGCAGCAGCGGCCGGACTGCTGGAGCTACAACTGACCCAACCCAGCCGTATCAGCCTCAACCTGCCCCTCAGTGGCAGCTTCCGCCTCAGCCTCAATCCTGCACCTAGCGCCGGCGATCAGGTGAACTGGAACGGCTCACCCCTGCAGCCGGCGAAGGGCCAGCCGGGTCAGTTCAATTCACCAGCAGAAGCAGCAGCCCGGCCGTAGCGCCCCGCCATGGCGCCATAGCCCTGCAGGGCCCCATCCAGGCTGGCCACCGGCTGCTGCAGGCGCCAAGTCCAGTTGCCCGAGCTGGTGCCTGGGGTGTTGAAGCGGGCCCGGTCGTCGAGCTCCAGCAGATCCTGCAAGGGCACCACCGCTAGGTCGGCAGAACTGGCCAGGGCCAGCTCCAGCAGCTGCCAGGCCGGCGCCGTGATCGGTGCACCCACCGCCTCGGCCACCCGCTGGCGGGCGTCGTCACCAAGGCTCTGCCACCAGCCAACGCTGGTGGCGTTGTCGTGGGTGCCGGTGTACACCACCCAGCGGCGACCGCGGATGTTGGCAGGCAGGTAGGGATTGGTGGAGTCGCCATTAAAGGCGAACTGCAGGATCTTCATGCCTGGCAGGTCAAAACCATCCCGCAGGGCCTCCACCTCCGGGGTGATCACCCCTAGATCCTCAGCAATAAGGGGCAGGTGCCTGCCGCGGCGCAGCCAGAGCAAGGCCAGTAGGGGCCAGCCTGGAAACCAGCGCCAGCTTCCGTTTTCGGCGGTGAGTGCATCACCCGGCACGCTCCAGAAAGACTGCAGGGCTCGGAAGTGATCGAGCCGCAGCTGGTCAAACAGTTCGAATTGGCGCTGCAGGCGGGCCAACCACCAGCTGAAACCGCTGAGCAGGTGCCTGGGCCAGCGATAAACAGGGGTGCCCCAGAGCTGGCCGGTGGCCGAGAAGTAGTCGGGCGGCACGCCGCTTTGGGCCGTGAGCGAGCCATCGGGGCGCAGGGAGAACAAGGAGCGGTGGGCCCAAACGTCGGCGCTGTCGTGGGCCACGTAAAATGGCAGGTCGCCCAGCAGCTGCACGCCTGCCTGGCTGGCCTGGCGGCGCAGCTGCTGCCACTGGCGCTGCAGCTGCCATTGCAGCAACTGCTCCTGCAGCAGCCAGTCGGCATGGTCGGTGGCAATTCGCGCCAGGGCGCGGCGCTGACGCTGGGCCAGGGGCGCCGGCCACTGCCACCAGGGCTGGCCGCCCTGGAGCCGGCGGATCACCATGAAGAGGGCGTGGTCTGGCAGCCAGCGCCATTGGCTGCGCCTCCAGCGGGCAAAAGCCCGTTGCTGCTCTGCGGGCTGGGCGCCCCAGCGGCGGGCCAGGGCCTCCCCCAAAGCCAGGCTGCGGGCCGCAACCAGCGACAAATCCATCGGCCCTTCAGCCGCATTCGCACCGGGCAGGGCCTCGAGGTCCTCTGACTGCAGAAAGCCCTCCTGCCGCAACCGCTCGCCATCGAGCAACCAGGGGTTGAGGGCCGAGCCGCTTGGGGAGCTGTAGGGCGAGCCGGTGCCGTCAGTGGGGGCGAGGGGCAGCAATTGCCAAATGCCAATGCGATGGCGACCGAGGAGGTCAAGCCAATCGTGGGCAGCTTGTCCGAAGCTGCCGCAGCCACCCTTACCGGGCAAGGCGGTGGGGTGCAGCAGCACCCCGGCATGGCGGTGGGCCTGATTCACGAGGCCGGCAGCCGATATCGACTAATGATGGCCTTAGCAAACGCCGGAATGTGGGCTTCGAGCTTTTCCGGGTGGTTACGCCGCAACCAAAGGGCGTTACGGGTGAAGTGGGAGTCGATCGAAAAGCGGCCATATTCCAGGCCCTTCGGACCGAGCCGCTGCACCACTAAACCGATCAGGTTGGCCAGCCACATGGGCAGCTTCAGGGCCTTGTCGTAGGCCTCGATGCCCTGCTGCACCGCCGCAAAACGCTCGCCACTGGAGCTGACTGGGGCCACGTCGAGCTCCTCCTCCACCAGATCCAGCAGCAGCTGGCCCCTGGGGTTGCGCACCGTGAGCCACTGGCGGCCAAAGGTCGCGCCCATGTAGCCCACCACCAGATCGGCGCCGGCGTTGGTGTAGTCGAAACAGCTGAGACAGCTCGGTGCAAACACGTCTTTCAGTTTGGGTGTGTCAAGCCCGAAGAAGGGCACCGTTTCCTCGCGGCCGTCGTTGTGGCGGAAGTGGATGCGGAAGTCCTGCATGAACTCGTAGTGCACCACCGTCTCTGGCGAGCTGACGGTGCTGTCGAGGAAGGTCTGCAGGCCGGCTCGGCTGACGTTGTCTACGCAAGGCAAGCCCAGCACGTAGAGCTCATCAAGGGGCAGGGTGGGTTGCACCGCCCGCAGGGCCTGGATCTGGCAGCCCACGCCGATCGCCAGCAGCTTGCGGATGCCGCTGCCGGGCAGCTGCTCCAGCACCTCCAGATTTGGGGACAGGGTGGGCTTATTCACCCGAGCGCTGAGCACCTCCTCCGGGGTGCGGGCGAGTCGGGGCACGGGCGTGAAGCGATCGTGCTCGCTTTGGCCAACGCACAGCACCGCATCCACCAGACCCGTTTCCAGGGCCCGCACACCGATGCGGCTGACGATCCCCGTCCACTGGGCCCCTTCAATCGGCTGCTGCAGCCGGGCGGTGAGCATGCGCTGCTGCACGCCGAAATAAAGCTCCTCCTCGTTGTCGAGGTCGCGGCTGCGGCCATGGGCCGCTTCCTCCATCGCCTCAAAGCGCTGCTCCAGAAAGGCGCAGCTGTTTTTGACGTAGGCAACCCAGCGGCTGTCACACAGACCGCACTGGCTGCATAAATCTTTGGCTGGATAGACGCTGCCCTTGGCCAGGGGCCGGGCGCGCTCATGGGGAGCACTTGCAGCCATCAGCGGATTTCCCCATCGCATCTGCGCCGCCACAACCTATCGGGTGCAAGGCGTAGGGGCTTGGGCCAAAGTGGTTTGCCGACAAGCCCCCATGGCCCGACGTTCCGCCCCAGCCCAATCCAGCCTGGGACCCACCCTGTTGCGGCTGGGGGCGGTAGCCGTGGGCATGGCCATGGGCGCTGGCTTGATCGGTTTGCTCTGGCCCATAAGCGACCGTGCCACCGAACCGCTGCAGCAGCTGACGCCAGCCGACCTGGCCAAGCCCCCCAACCGCAGCATCACCCTGCTGGTGATCGGCCTGGACAGCGAGCGCCCCGGAGATCCGCTCAACAGGGCCGCTCCCCGGGGGGCAGCCAACGCCGATGCCCTACTGCTGGTGCGGGTTAATCCCCAGGCCCCCCTGCAGGTGCTCAGCCTGCCGCCCAACCTGGCCGTGCAACTACCGGGCCAGAAACGCCCCCAGAGTCTCGGCAGCCTCTATCGCCTCGGCGGCGTAGCCCTCACCGCTGATGCGGCGAGCAAACTGGTGGGCCTCGACTCGGGCCAGCCAGCGCGCTTTTTGGTGCTAGGCCGCTCCAACCTGCGCAGCGTGGTGGATGGCCTGGGCAGCATCGCCGCCAATCCCACCCTGGCTCTTCGCTACAACGACAAGAGCCAGCGCTTCAGCATCAACATTCAGGGCGGGCTGCAACGGCTCAAGGGCAACCAGGTGGAGCAACTGGTGCGCTACCGCGATCCAGACCGTCCCGAGGAGAGTCGCCAGGAACAGCAGCAGCTGGTGGTGCGCAGCCTGCTGCGGGAGCTGGCCATGCCGGAACAGCTGGGCCAACTTGCCAATTTGCTCAAATCACTCAACAACCAGGGGATTGTCACCAACTTGAGCCAGCCAGAAACCCTGAGCCTGCTGGCAGCTGGCCTAGATCAGGCCGAGAGCGTGCAATTCACCAGCCTGCCCCTTGCACCGGCGCCGGCCACTGCCGGGTTGCGCGAGATCAGCAGCAGCGCCCCTGAGCCCCTCTGGCCGGCACCGGCCACCTCAACGGCTCAGTAAAAGCTCCCAGCGCAGGGCCAAAGCAGGGGCCAGGCCAAAAGGCTCTTCCAGGGTTCCCAGCCAGGGCAGGCCATCGCCGCGGCGCAGATCTGGCTGCCAGGGGCCACCGGCCTGCACCAGCCCGGCTAAGGGCACTTGCCATTGATCCAGCAGGGCAGCCATCGCAGCCGGCAGGCCCGTCTGCAGCTGCTCGGCCGTCAGCAGCAGCAGCACCGGCTGGCGCCAGGCCCCCAGGGCCTCGGCCCAGTGGCCGAATCCCTGCAACACCAGGCCGGGATCAAGCGGCAAGGGCAGCAGGCCTGGTCCCTGCTCAGCCAGGGAGGCCAGGGATTGGGGCGGCTGCTCTACTGCCAGCGGTTTGCCCCAGGGCAAGCCCAGGGCCAAGGCCAGCGGTGGGCCCGCTTCTGCTTGCAGCGCCGCCACCGCAGCCGCCGTACCAGCTCCCACCAGCACCAACGGGCGTTGCCGACCAGGCAGGGAAAGAGTCATGGATTTTTGTACTAGGTGGGCGGGCTCGCTTCTACCATCGGGTTTCAGCCGACGCGTTAGCGCCCGCCGTGACCAGTTTTCTGACCGCTGATCGCGTGGCACCCCAGGGCAGCGCGAGCCAGTCGAATCACGACACCCGGCGTCTGCGGCTGTTCAGTGGCACCGCCAACCAAGCCCTGGCCAAGGAAATTGGCACCTATCTGGGTGTGCCAGATGGGCCGCGGGTGATCAAACGCTTCGCAGACGGCGAGCTTTACATCCAGATTCAGGAGTCGATCCGCGGCTGCGATGTCTTCCTGATCCAGCCCACCTGCGCCCCGGTGAACGATCACCTGATGGAGCTGCTGATCATGGTGGATGCCTGCAAGCGGGCCTCGGCCCGGCAGATCACCGCAGTGGTGCCTTATTACGGCTACGCCCGCGCCGACCGCAAGACCGCCGGACGGGAGTCGATCACCGCCAAACTCGTTGCCAACCTTCTGGCTAAATCAGGGGTGGATCGGGTGCTGGCCATGGACCTGCACTCCGCCCAGATCCAGGGCTATTTCGACATCCCCTGCGACCACATCTACGGCTCGCCGGTGCTGGTGGACTATTTGCGCACCCGCGACCTGGGCGAAGTGGTGGTGGTGTCGCCGGACGTGGGCGGTGTGGCCCGGGCCCGGGCCTTCGCCAAGCAGATGAATGACGCCCCCCTGGCGATCATCGACAAGCGTCGCTCTGGTCACAACGTGGCCGAAAGCCTCACCGTGATTGGCGATGTGGTGGGCAAGACCGCAATCCTGATCGACGACATGATCGACACCGGCGGCACGATCTCTGCCGGTGCCCGGCTGCTGCGGCAGCGGGGGGCAACCCGGGTGCTGGCCTGCGCCAGCCACGCGGTGTTTTCCCCACCGGCAATCGAGCGGATGTCGGAGCCGGGGTTGTTCGAGGAGGTGCTTGTCACCAACAGCATTCCCCGCCGCGATGAAGACCGCTTCCCCCAGCTGCAGGTGCTCTCGGTGGCCAAGATGCTCGGCGAAGCGATCTGGCGCATCCACGAGGAGAGCTCAGTGAGCTCAATGTTCCGCTGACACCAGATCCGCTGAAACCAGATCCGCTGAAATTGCGCCGTTTTGCCCGCTTGAAGGCCTTTTTGCCAGCTGCGGCGAGCATTTTGCTCAGCCTGCCTTGGGCTGGCAACGCTCCGCTGATGGCCCAAGCCCAGCCAGCTCCGCCCCGGCGCATCGGCGTGTGGCTCACCAATAGCCCCAGCCCGCTCTACTACGACCCCGCCCGCATCGATCGGGCGGTGCAGGAGCTGGCCGAAGCGGGCTTCAACACCCTCTATCCCAACGTGTGGAGCCGGGGTACCACCTTCCACCGCTCCAGCCATGCGCCGATGGAGCCGGCCCTGGAGAAGGCCAACCCCAGCCTCGATCCGATCTGCCGCTTCACCAAGGCCGCCCATCGCCGCGGCCTGCAGGTGATCCCCTGGTTTGAGTACGGCCTGATGGAGCCGGCCGACGCAGCCGTGGTGCGCCAAAACCCCGAGTGGGTGCTGCAGCGCCGGAACGGCAGCACTGAGATGGTCATGCACGGCAAGCCAATGGTGTGGCTCAACCCGGCCCACCCGGGGGTGCGGCAGCGCTTTCTTGGCCTGATCGGCGAGATCGTGCAGCGCTGCAGCGTCGATGGCATCCAGCTCGACGACCACTTCGCCTGGCCGGTGGAGCTGGGCTACGACCCCTACAGCCGCGAACTATTCCGGGCGGCCACGGGCCGGGAGCCCCCAGACGACCACACGGATCGGGCCTGGATGCGCTGGCGGCGTCAGCAGCTCACCGCCCTGCTGCGGGAGCTACGGGGTCAGCTCAAGCCCTCTGGCACGGTGATCAGCCTCTCGCCGGGCCCCTTCCGCTTTGCCTACAACCACTGGCTGCAGGACTGGGAGCTTTGGTCCTTGGGCGAGCTGATCGACGACCTCGTAGTGCAGAACTACGCCCACTCGCTGAAGGGCTTCGAAAAGGACCTCAACCAACCGGCCTTGGTCAAGGCGCGCAGCTGGGGCATGCCAGTGGAAATCGGCATCCTGGCGGGCTTCGGTGGCCGCACCCCATCCATGGCGATCCTGGCCCAGAAAGCCCAGCTCTCGCTGCAGCGGGGCCATGGCGTGATCTATTTCTATTGGGAGGGCCTTTGGGGCCTTCACGCCGGGCCAGAGGGTGGGGCCTACCGCCAAGCTGCCTTTCGCCAGCTGCACCAGAACTACCGGCGCTGATTAAGCAGCGCCGAGGCACTGGCTCACCACCTCGCCGGTATTGGGCGAAAGCGTTGCTGCCGCCAGCTGCTCGAGGGCTGCGTGCATCGCGGCTGAACGGGCCGGTCCATAGCTCTGCCAGCGGCTAAATACCTTGGCCAGGCGCGAGGCCGTGATCGGGTTGCGCTGGTCGAGATCGGCGATGCGAGCTGCCATGAAGCGGTAGCCGGAGCCATCGGCGGCATGGAACACCGCCGCATTACCGGCAAGCCCCCCCAGCACGGCCCGCACCGAATTGGGCGCGGCGGGATCAAAGCGGGGATGCGCCAGCAGCCGCGCCACCCGCTCCAGGCCATCGGCAAAGGGCGCAGAAGCTTCCAGGGCAAACCAGGCATCAAGGATCACCGGTTTGTGCTGCCAGCGCTGGTAAAAAGCCTCCACCGCCTGCTGGCGCTCAGCGATCTGATGGCACTGCAGGGCCCTGAGGCCAGCGCGAGCCAGGGTCATCGAGGGGCCTTGCACCGCCGCCGCTGCGGCCGCCGCCACCTGCGAATCAGCGGCGGCCACCCGCCAGCTCCACACGGTGCCCGTAAGCAGGCGATCGCCATTACCAGCGGGCCAGGCCAGGCTCCACTGGGGCGTGCAGCGCTCCAGGGCAGCGGCCAGGGGCACGGCCAGTGCCTCACCAAAACGCTGCTGCAGGGCAAGCAGCGCCCCAAACAGGGCCGGGGGATCGGGCTCAGCGCCAACGGCAACGGCGGCATCTTCGAGCTCGGGCAAACCTGGCAAGGCCAGCAACACGCTGCGGCTGGCCTCGGATAGGGAGGGATCGGCCAAGATCCGGCCGAAGGCATCGATCAGCTCCTCTTCCAGCAGGCCATCGGCCCTGCCTGCGGCGCGGGCCAGCACGGCTTGACGCAGCAGCACCTGGCCCGCATCCCAGCGGGCAAAAGGATCGCTGTCGGCAGCCAGCAGGTGCACCAGCTCGGCGGTGGGCCGGCCCATTTCCAGGATCACCGGCGCTGAAAAATGGCGCAGCAGGGAGAGGGCCGGTGGATGGCCCTGGCGGGGGAGTCCCACCAAGCGCAGGTTCTGCTGGGGCTGGTCGATCACCAGCAGGCGGGTGCCATCGCCGGCTAGTCGGGCTGGGGCTGGTTCTGCCTCGAACCGCACGGGCAGGGATTCGCCGCCCTGACCCAGCAGCCCCAGGGCCAGGGGAATCACCAGCGGCTGCTTATCGCTCTGGCCGGGGGTCGCCGGGGTGTGTTGTTGCACCTGCAGCTCCAGCACGCCGGTTTCGCCATCCCAGTGGCGCTGGATGTGCAGCCGCGGCGTACCGGCCTGGTGATACCAGCGGCGAAATTGGGCGAAATCAAAGGGCGGCGGCACGGGCGCGGCGTCCTGCATCGCCTGCACGAAGTCTTCGCAGGTGGCGGCGGTGCCGTCGTGGCGACTCACATAGAGCGCCATCCCCCGCATGAACGCCTCCTCACCCAGCAGGGTATGCAACATACGAATAAGTTCCGATCCCTTTTCGTAGATCGTGGTGGTGTAGAAGTTGTCGATCGCCTGATAGGCATCGGGCTGCACGGGATGGGCAGTGGGGCCGGCATCTTCACGAAACTGGCTATTGCGCAACATCGAAACATTTTCGATGCGATTCAACGGCGCACCATGCATATCTTCCGTGAAGCTCTGGTCGCGAAACACGGTTAGGCCTTCTTTGAGCGACAGCTGGAACCAGTCGCGGCAGGTGATGCGATTGCCTGTCCAGTTGTGGAAATACTCGTGGGCAATCACGCTCTCGATGCGCTCAAGCTCGCCATCGGTGGCGGTTTCGGCGTCGGCCAGCACCAGCTTGGAATTAAAGATATTGAGGCTTTTATTCTCCATCGCGCCCATATTGAAGTGACGCACCGCCACGATGTTGAACTCATCGAGGTCGTATTCGAGGCCGTAGCGCTGCTCATCCCAGGCCATCGAGCGTTTAAGGGACGCCATGGCGTGGGCGGTGTAAGGCGCATCGCCGGGTTCCACGTGGATGCGCAGGGCCACGGCACGGCCGCTGGCGGTGGTGAAGCTGTCTTTCACCTCCTCAAGCTGGCCCGCCACTAGGGCAAATAAATAGGAGGGTTTGGGGAAGGGATCGTCCCAAACCGCGAAGTGGCGCCCGTCGTCGAGGTCGCCAGTTTCGATGCAGTTGCCGTTGGAGAGCAGCACCGGACAGCTGGAGCGATCGGCTTCGATCCGCACCTGAAAGCGACTGAGCAGATCGGGGCGGTCGGGGTGAAAGGTGATGCGCCGAAATCCCTCGGCTTCGCACTGGGTGGTGAACAGCCCGCCACTGGCGTAGAGCCCTTCCAGGGTGCTGTTGGTTTCCGGGTGGATGCGCACCCGGCTTTGCAGCTGAAAAACCCCAGCGGGAGGCTGGGTGATCACCAGCTGGTCGTCGCTGAGCTCAAAGGCCTCAGCCTGCAGGAGCTCGCCATCGAGCCGCAATTCCAGCAGCTCCAAGTCGACGCCCTGCAGCACCAACGGCCCCGGCTGGGCCAGCGGATTGGGCAAGAAGGCCAGCTGGGCCAGCACCTCGGTGTGGCCTGAGTGGAGCTGGACCGTTAGATCGGTGCGCTCAAGCAAATACGGCGCCGGACGGTAATCGGCGAGGCGCACGAGGGGCATGGGAATTACTTAGGGGTGGCGGGCGTGGTGGTGGCGGGTTTTGTAGTGGCGGGCTTCACGGCTGGCTTGGTATCAGGCGATTGCTTGATGGCGTCCTGCACCTTGGCCATCACATCTGCAGGCACCTCCTTGGGGCAGATCTCTGCGGCACCGAGGACAGCCGAGTTGATCGATCCCTTGCGCAGGTCGTCGATGCTGAGCGGCTTGGCTCCCACTTGGCTGATCACACCCTCGTGCTGGCCCTGAATCAGCTGGGCGATGGTTTCGCCAGCAATGCCCACTGCCTTATCGAAGGGCACCCCTGCCCCCCGGGCAATGCATACGTTTACGGCTGCAATCCGGGTGTACAGGTTCATTTCCGCCTCAGTGGCTGGAGCTGCCAGGGCCGCTAAGGGCACCAGCAGCAAGGGCAGCACCAGCAGGGGAGCCAGAAAACTACGGGGCATCAAGAACACCGGAGGACGGGATTTGGTGAGTGCATGCTGCTGCATCAGGACGGGATGGGCGCTCCCGCTTCTTCAACCCGGATCTCGTGGTGGGTTTCGGCCACATCCAGGGCGCCGTTCTTCCAGGAGTAGATCGAACGGGAGCGGTAGCGGTCCTGGTCGACCAGGCGAATGTGCTCAAGGATGTGCCACTCCTGGTAGCTGGATTCAAAAATCAACTCGTGCTCATCTACCTGGCGAATCTGGCTTTGGGTGGGAGTGCCGCTCAGGTAGCCACAGCTGCGGCTGAGCTGGTGGCCGCACAGATAAGCCTCCATGGTGCCGCTGGGCACGTAGCGGGGCTTTTTGTCGAAGAAGCCAAACTCCTGCTCCGGCCACCAGGTGAAGCGATAGGCCGCATCGCCCTCCACCGGCTCACTGAAAGTTTCCACCCGCAGCATCATGTCGACCCGCAGCGACTCACCATCAGCAAAGAAATAGAGCCGGCGCGAGCGCCACAGGCCAAGGTTGCGGGCAAACCAGCGCCGCATATTGCTGTCGAGCTGAATCCTGGGGCGCGGCGCCACTGGACTGGCGCTTGAAGGCATGCTCATGACATCCCGGCCCTAGGGCGCACAGCATTAGTTGCCATAGTCATAGCGAAATCAGGCTGCTGTGGCCAAATCCCCTTTAGTTGAGTCGCGTGAGCGCTGATCACCCCAACAATGCAGACCAGGTCGCTAGCGACGGAGCCACCAAGCGCCCCGAACTGAAGCTGCTGCTGGTAGCCACTAGCTACCACCTGGCCAGCCAGGACCTGCGCAACCTGATCCAATTCCTCAAAAGTGAGGAGTGCGCCTTCAAGGTGAGCCTGGAGATCGCCGATCCGGCCCGCCAACCCCAACTGCTGGAGCTGCATCGGTTGGTGGCCACCCCGGCCCTGGTGAAATTGGCCCCCCTGCCCAAGCAGGTAATTGCCGGCAATGCCATTACCCAGAAGCTGCGCAGCTGGCTGCCGCGCTGGCAGCAGATGGAGGTGGTTACAAGCCTGGGTATGAGCCTGCGGCCGGCTGAAATCGATGGCAGCCGCACCAAGCGCGAGCTGCAGCTGGAAGATCAGCTGCTGGTGCTGCGTCAGGAAAACGAAACCCTGATCGAGCGGCTTGGGGTGCAGGAGCGCCTACTGCGGATGGTGGCCCATGAGCTGCGCACGCCGCTGACGGCCGCCAAGCTCGCCCTCCAGAGCCACACCCTCGGCCAGATCGACGAGAGCCGCTTCCGCGACGTGCTCACCCGCCGACTCGACGACATCCAGGAACTCTCCAAGGACCTGCTGGAGGTGGGTACAACCCGCTGGGAAGCCCTGTTTAACCCCCAGCGCCTGGCGCTGGGCAAGGTGGCCGCCGAGGCGATCCTGGAGCTGGAAAAACTCTGGATCGGCCGCGACCTGGAGCTGATCACCGACATCCCCGCCGACCTGCCCGATGTGTTCGCCGACCAGCGCCGCATGCGCCAGGTGTTGCTGAACCTCTTGGAAAACGCTTTGAAGTTCACCCCGGACCGGGGCCGGGTGCACCTGACCCTGCTGCACCGCACCGACCAGTGGGTGCAGGTGAGCATCTGCGACACCGGGCCAGGCATTCCCAAAGCGGAGCAGCAGCGGATCTTTCTTGATCGGGTGCGTCTGCCGCAAACCTCTGGCACCACCTCGGGCTACGGCGTGGGGCTGTCGGTGTGCCGCCGCATCGCGGAGGTGCACGGCGGCCGCATCTGGGTGGTGTCCGAGCCCGGTGAGGGGGCCTGTTTCCACGTCAGCGTTCCGGTCTGGAGCGGCCAAGCCCAACCCGCCTTGACGAAGGGTCCCCCTGACCCGTAGCTTCCAATACATCAACGCCGACCAGCGTTGTGGCCTCGCCCCCATCGTCTAGAGGCCTAGGACACCTCCCTTTCACGGAGGCGACAGGGGTTCGAATCCCCTTGGGGGTATACACAAATCCAAGTCCTGTTAAATCAGGATTGGGCTGCGCGGCGCTCAGCCTCTCGCTGCACACCCCGCAGGTTATTTGCAAGGTCTTCGCGCAGGCGCTGCTCGATTAAGCCAATCGGCATGCCCGGCCTCCCCTGAACAGTCAGCTCGTAGAGCAGGTAGGTGATGTCTCCGCTGCGACCGATCTGCCAGCAACCCTCGAAGCGGCGGAAGTCACCGCGGCACATGCAGAAGCGCAGCTCGCCCGCCTCGAGATCTTCTTCGAGTTCGAGCTCTACCGTGGCGCTGAACCTCAGCCCACAGAACTGCTGAGTGCCCACCTGCTCAAGGCCGACCCGATTGCCCCGGCGCCATAGCTGGCGGGAGGAGGCAAGGTTGGGAATAAAATTGTTGAGATTAGCGTAATCGGTGAGCACGGACCAGATCCAGCGCGGATCAAGGGGTAGCCGCAACTGCACAGCCAGGCGCCTAGTGCCCTGGGGCAGCCGCTCCATCTCCTGCTGGATGGTGTCGAGGCTGCAAACGGAAGTATGGATGTTATCGATCAAGTTTCCAGGCGCGTTCGATTGCAAGCCGGACTGAGCCAGCTGGCCAGGCAGACCTGATTGGCTGAGGAGCTGCGCCAAGGAGGCACGTCCGAAGTGTGCTGGGGCACAAACCTAGCGGTGTCTGACGGGGAAATGATGCGGATACGTTCCCTATGATCAGCGCGCTTTTGAGGGGACTGAGCCTGCATGCGTGTTTCCACCGGTCGCTCCACCCAGTCCGACAGCCGAATGTTCACCGTTGTGGTGGAAGCCTTCGGAGTGGGACGCCAGCGCCAGGCTGAGCGCCGCTTCACCGTGCCATTCGGCCAACTACAGGGTTTGATTCAATCGATTGCCCAGCAGGGCGGTCGCATCCGCGCCGTTCTCGCTAGCGAGAACGGCGCTAGCCCAGCACCCGCCCCCAAAACCAACGCCGCTCCTTCGAAACCAGCTGCCGTGTCCCACGCCGACGTCCCCGTCAATCTTTACAAGCCGAAGGACCCGTTCGTCGGCACGGTTATCGATAACTACAGCCTGGTCGCGGAAGGGGCGATCGGCCGGGTGAACCACATCACCTTCGACCTCTCCGGTGGCGACCCCCAGCTGCACTACGTCGAAGGCCAGAGCATCGGCATCATTCCCGACGGCACCGATGCCAACGGCAAGCCCAACAAGCTGCGCCTCTACTCAATCGCCAGCACCCGCCACGGCGACAACCTGGAGGGCAACACGGTGTCGCTGTGCGTACGCCAGCTGCAATACGAGAAGGACGGCGAGACGATCAACGGCGTCTGCTCAACCTTCCTATGCGACATCGAACCCGGCGCCAAGGTGAAGATCACTGGCCCGGTGGGCAAGGAGATGCTGCTTCCTGAAGACGAAGAAGCCAATGTGATCATGCTGGCCACTGGCACCGGCATCGCGCCGATGCGCACCTACCTGCGCCGGATGTTTGAGCCTTCCGAGCGGGAAAAGAACGGCTGGAATTTCCGCGGCAAGGCCTGGCTGTTAATGGGTGTGCCCACCACTCCCAACCTCCTGTACGACGACGATTTCAATCACTACGCGAGCCAGTTTCCCGAAAACTTCCGCTACACCAAGGCGATCAGCCGCGAGCAGCAGAATGCCAACGGCGGCCGCATGTATATCCAAGACCGCGTCAGCGAGAATGCTGAGGAGATTTTCTCTTGGATCGAAAATCCCAAGACCCACGTCTACATGTGCGGCCTGAGGGGCATGGAGCCAGGGATCGACGAGGCGATGACCGCCGCCGCCGCTGCCAAGGATCTGAACTGGGCCGAGCTGCGTCCCCAGCTCAAAAAGGCCGACCGCTGGCACGTCGAGACCTACTGAGCTTGAGCCGGATCTGATTCCCCTGCCCGCCCCCAAGGCGGGCTTTTTTTTTGGCGAATCCCACACAAAAACCATCACAAAGTGGGGCAAGCGGTGGGCGAAAGCTTCAGGCCCGTTAAACCATGGGCACCGGTCAGGCATTCATGGGAGCTGTGCTCACCAATCCACTACGGGTAGGACTTCGCCAAGAGCGAGTTATCCCGCCCCAATGCCTAGTCATTTTTGGGGCCAGTGGCGACCTCACCCACCGCAAGCTTGTGCCGGCGCTGTTTGAGTTGTTTCGCCAGCGCCGCTTGCCCAGTGAATTTGCGGTGTTGGGCTGCGCCCGCCGCCCCTGGAGCGATGAGGAGTTTCGCCGCAAGATGGCGGAGGCCATGGCCCAAGAGGTGGCCGAGCACCGAGTGGCCTGGGAACAATTTGCCGCCGGGCTGTTCTACGAGCCAGTGGATTTGGAGGATCCCGCCTCGGTGGTGCGGCTGGGTCAGCGGCTCGAAGGCATCGACCGGCTGCGGGCCACCCGCGGCAATCGCACCTTCTACCTCTCCGTATCGCCAAACTTCTACGGCAGTGGCTGCCGCTCCCTGGCCGCCGCCGGGCTGCTGAGCGACCCGAGCCGCAGCCGGGTGGTGATCGAAAAGCCTTTCGGCCGCGACTACGGCAGCGCCCAGGAACTCAACCGGGTGGTGCAGGCCAGCGCCCAGGAAAGCCAGATCTTCCGGATCGACCACTACCTGGGCAAGGAAACGGTCCAGAACATCCTGGTGATGCGCTTCGCCAACACGATTTTCGAGCCGATCTGGAATCGCAACTACATCTCCAGCGTGCAGATCACGGCGGCCGAAACCGTGGGGGTGGAGGAGCGGGCTGGCTACTACGAAAGCTCGGGCGCCCTGCGCGACATGGTGCAGAACCACCTCACCCAGATGCTGGCCCTCACCACCATGGAGGCGCCGGGCCGCTTTGACCCCGAGTCGATGCGCAACGAGAAGGCCAAGGTGCTGCAGGCGGCGCGCCTAGCTAATGAAGACGAACCCTGGAAGTGCTGCGTACGGGGCCAGTACTCCCCCGGCGGCTCCCTCAGCAGGCCAATCGCCGGCTACCGCCAGGAGCCAGGGGTAAACCCGGAAAGCACCACGGAGACCTACGTGGCGATGAAGCTGTTCATCAACAACTGGCGCTGGCAGGGCGTGCCCTTCTACCTACGCACCGGCAAGCGCCTACCCAAGCGCCTCTCAGAAGTGGTGCTTACCTTCCGCGAGGCTCCGGTGCACCTGTTTGATGCCGCCGGCGGCGCCCCCACCCCCAACCAGCTGATCCTGCGCATCCAGCCGGATGAAGGCGCTGAGTTCAAATTTGAAGTGAAGGCCCCAGGATCCGGCATGCGCAGCCGGCCGGTGGACATGGCCTTTTCCTACGACGACAGCTTCGGCGAACCCAGCGATGAGGGCTACGTGCGCCTGCTGGCTGACGCCATGCTGGGCGATCCCACCCTCTACACCCGCAGCGACGAGGTAGAGGCCGCCTGGCGCCTCTACACACCGCTGCTGGAGCTGATCGAAGACGCCCCCTCCCAGCTGCCTGCCTATCCCTACGAAGCCCGCACCTGGGGGCCTGGCGCCGCCGACAACCTGCTTGCCGAAGACGGCCTTTCTTGGCGTCGCCCCTGATTTTTCCCGCCCAGCCCTCTCCCCAAGCCTGCCCCCATGTCGACCCAGCTCACTCTCCAGGCACCCCTCGCCCTACCCCCCGACCAGGTGCCCGGCTACCTGGAGCGCCTCTGGAATCAGGAATTGGGCAGCTCCCCCGGAGCCGCCACCTTCACCCTGGTGGTGTGGGAGGGCTCCTGGCTGGAGCAGCAGCTAGTGCGCTGCGGCCGGCTCGATGGACCAATCACCGGTCTGCTCAATGAAACGGTGCTGGAGGCGGCCCGCGCCGCAGCGGTGAGCTGTGGCTTGCCCTTGAGCACGGCACCGATGGATCCCAAGCTGGCTTGGGCGCTCGGCCAGCTGGGCGGTAATCACCACGCCGACGACCAGCGCGGCCAGTTTGTGGAAGGGGCGATCAGCGCCCACATGCCGCGGCGGCTGATCACCCTGGCCCCCACACTCGATGGCGGCCAACCCCTGGAAACCCTGGTGGCCGCCTACTGCCCCCTGCCGGAGGAGGGCGCTGGTGGCTCCGCCTGCGGCGACGTGGTGGTGCTCAGGGGCGGCACCGGTGCCCTGCGCCAAAACCTCGAGCTAGTGCAGCCCCTGATCGCCCCCGACCTGCCCTGCTGGGTGTGGTGGAACAGCAGCCTCGATGAGGCTCCTGAGGTGATGGCGGCCCTAGCCACCGGCGCCCGGCGCCTGGTGGTGGATTCGTCGCTGGGAGATCCACGCCGCTGCCTCGACCTACTGGTGGACCGGATCAGGGCGGGCCAGCCGATCAACGACCTCAACTGGTTGCGGCTGCGCAGCTGGCGCGAATCGCTGGCGATGGTGTTTGATCCACCCTCAAGGCGCGATGCCCTCAACCACGTGGTGCAGCTCGACCTCGACGTGGAGGGCTCCAACCCGGTGAAGGGTTTGCTGTTGGCGGCCTGGCTGGCCGACCGGCTGGGCTGGCACCTGATCTCCACCTATGCGGTGGATGGCGATGGGGTGGGCGATGGCATCGGCGCCGAATTCGAGCGCACCGACGGCCAGACCGTGCGCTTCCGCCAGATGCCAGTGCCAGTGGGCGTACCCAAAACCCACCCCGGCGCCATGGTGGGGCTGCGGCTGATCTGCCAGAGCAGCCAGGGCTCACCGCTATGCGTGATCCTCTGCTCCGAATCGGGCGGCTGCATGCGGCTCGAATCGGGCGGCATGGCCAGCATGGAATTGGCCGAAGAGGTGGTGCCCCTGCCCAATGAGAGCGAGGAGATGGAGATGGCCCGCCTGCTCTCCGGTGGCCACGACTCCACCAGTCCCCTGCTGGCCGCCGCTGCCCCCCTCGCCGCCAAACTGCTGCCCTGAATGGCCTGTCTGATTGCCGCACCCAGCAGCGGCAGCGGCAAGACCCTGCTGTCCCTGTGCCTGGCGGCCTGGGCCCGAGCGCAAGGGCTGGGTTTACAGCCCTTCAAGGTGGGGCCCGACTACCTCGATCCCCAGCTGCTCAGCAGGGTGAGCGGCCACACCTGCCGCAACCTGGATTCGCTGCTGTGCGGGCCCGAGTGGCTGGAGCGCTGCTTTAGCTGGCACGGCAGTCGGGCCGACCTGGTGCTGGTGGAGGGGGTGATGGGCCTGTTCGATGGCCGCGGCCCCAGCAGTGAGGGCAGCTCGGCGGCGGTGGCGGCCCAGCTCGGCCTGCCGGTGGTGTTTGTGGTGGAAGCTTCGCGGCAGGCGGGCTCCCTGGCGGCCCTGGTGCGGGGCTTCCGCGACCATGGCCCACCGCCGGTGCAGCTGGCCGGGGTGGTGCTCAACCGGGTGGGCAGCGAGCGCCACCACGCCCTGCTGGCAGAGGCTCTGGCCAGCATCGAGGTGCCGCTACTGGGGGTGCTGCCGCACCACCCCAGCCTGGAGCTGCCCTCCCGTCACTTGGGCCTGCTGCCACCCGGGGAGCTGCACGACCTCGAGCAGCGCCAGGAGCAGTGGGCCGAGCTGGCCGCCCGCCACCTGGATCTGGCGCAGCTAGTGCCCCTGCTGGCCCCACCAGCCGCCGAGCCAGGGGCCGAAAATCCGATCAGCTGGTGCCTGGGCCAAAGCTCCAAGAGCCTGCGGCAGAGCTCCCACCGGCAGCAAAACTCCCAGCCCCTGCCGGTGGCGATCGCCAGCGATGCGGCCTTCCATTTCCGCTATCCGGAGGCCGGCGAGCTGCTGGAGGCGGTGGGGCTGGAGCCACTGGCCTGGAGCCCCTTGGCCGATGAGCCCCTACCGGCGGGCTGCCGGGCGGTGCTGCTGCCAGGGGGCTACCCAGAGCTGCACGTAGCCCAGCTAGCGGCGAGCCGGCGCAGCCTGGGCGACCTGGCCCGGGCTGCGGCGGCGGGGCTGCCGCTGGTGGCCGAATGCGGCGGCCTGCTGCTGCTGGGCGAGCAGCTGGCCGATGGCGAGGGGCAGCTGCAGCCGATGGCGGGCGTGCTGCCCTTCCAGGCCCGCAAAGGCGCTCTGAGCCTGGGCTATCGCACGGCTACCGCCACGGCCAATGGCTTGCTGGTGCGGCCGGGCGAGAGCTTTTGCGGCCATGAATTTCACCGCTGGCAGCTCGAACCTGTGGCGGCCGGCGGCGGGCTGTGGCAACTTGCTGGCTGGGGGACCGCAACCCGGAGCGAAGGATGGACAGCGCCGAACGTGCACGCCAGCTGGCTGCATCTCCATTGGGCTGGATGCCCGGTGATTCCCTCACGCCTGGCAGCCGCAGCCGCGCGCGCCGCGCCGCTGCCGACGAGCGCCGCTTCATCCAACCCCACGAGCCCCGGCCCCAGATCCAGCAAGAGCGCTGGCGTTTGATCGTGCGCGGCCAGGTGCAAGGGGTGGGCTACCGGGCCGCCTGCAGCCTGCGGGCCCAGGATCTGGGCCTGAGCGGCTGGGTGCGCAACTGCTCCGATGGTTCGGTGGAGATAGAAGCTGAGGGCTGCCCGCAGGAGCTCACCGAGCTGCGGCTGTGGTGCGAGAAGGGCCCGGCTGAAGCGATGGTGAACAGTGTGGCCAGCAGCCAGGTGGCCGCCACCGGCGCCGACTGGTTTGAAGTGCGCCGCTGAGATGCCTCAATTGAGCACCCCTCCCCAGGTCGAACTATGGCTGCTGCGCCATGGGATGACCGAATGGGCCCGCGACGGGCGCCACACCGGCCGCACCGACCTGCCCTTGCTGCCGGAGGGTGAGGCCCAGGCCCGGGCCCTAGCGCCAGGGCTGGCAAGCCAGTGCTTTGCCGCCGTGCTGGTGAGTCCGCTGCAACGGGCCCGGCGCACCGCCGAGCTGGCGGGCCTGGGGGAGGGCGCCCAGATCTGCCCCGACCTGCAGGAGTGGGACTACGGCCGCTACGAGGGCATCACCACCGCCGAGATCCGCGCCCAGGTGCCTGACTGGACCGTGTGGAGCCACGGCTGCCCCGACGGTGAAAGCTGCCCCCAGGTGGAGGCGCGCTGCCAGAGGGTGATCGCCCTGGCTGAATCCCTGGCCACCCCCCAGGCCCCAGCGGTGGCGCTGGTCGCCCACGGCCATATCTTGCGCAGCCTGGCGGGCTGCTGGCTGGGGCTGGGGGCTGCAGGCGGGGCCCTGTTCAACCTGAATACGGCCACGCTGTCGGTGCTCGGCCACGAGCGGGAACGGCGCACGATCGTGCGCTGGAATGCCCAGATAAGGACCGCACCATGACTACCAACCTGCTCGGCGAGCTAGCAGCTTTTGGTTTGGCGATCGGCTTTTCGCCGCTGCACATCGGCCTGCTGCTGCTGCTCCTGCTCGGCCCCAAACCGCTGCAGCGCGGCGGGCTGTTTGTGGCTGGCTGGCTGTTCACCGCCGCCCTGGCCGTAACCCTGCTGCTCACGGTGGGCCACGGCCTGCTGCTCAGCATGGACAAGGGCAGCGTCCACCTCACCGGCCTCGACCTACTGGCCGCCGGCGCCCTGCTGGGGCTGGGGGTGAAGGAGCTGCTGAATAAAAATGAACAGGCTGCGGGGCCGCCGGGCTGGACGCGCCGCCTCGATCAGTTCTGTGCCCTGCCCCTGCCGCTGCTGCTGGCCATCAGCGCCGGCCTGCAGGTGGCCAGCCCCGACGATCTATTTCTGTTTGCCAAGTCCGCCAGCAGCCTGCTGTCAGCGGGGCTCGGCCGCGGCCAGGAGCTGCTGGCCACTGGGATATTCAGCCTGGTGAGCGCCAGCCTGCTGCTGCTGCCGCTGCTGGCCCTGCTGCTGGCCGGCCCAGACCGCGTGCTGCCCCTGCTGGAGCGGGGCAAGCAGGGGCTGTTCGCCAAGGGCGACCTGCTGGTGGGCCTGGTGAGCGTGGCCCTGGCGGTGTATCTGGGCTGGCAGGGCATCGAGGGCCTGCGGCTGGCCTAGGCAAGGCGGCCAGAGCCATCAGGAATCGGCCTGCAGCCAGTCGCTCCAAAGCTGCTGCTCGGCGAGGGGGCCTGGGCTCGCCACCACCGACACCGCCTGGCTGGCCCGGCTCACGGCCACATACACCAGCTGGCGGCGCAGCACGGTGTCGCTGGGCCAAAACACATCGCCATCGACAAACACCTCGGCAAAAGTGCTGCCCTGGCTGCGATGCACGGTGAGAACGGCGGCCGGACCGAGGGAGGCAAAGGCGTCTCGCACCAGAAAAAAACGGCGCCACAGGCCCTTGCCGTCCTGCTTACCGGCGTCCTTGGCCTGCTGGCGTAGGCGGGCCAACACAGCCTCCAGGGCGATCCGGGCCGCCGTGCCCAGGGGCGGCAGTAGCCGCAAGCTCAGCTGGCTATCGCCGGCCTCCACCCGGGCGGTGAGGGTATCGATCACCGGCGCATCAGGCACGCCGAAGTCGGCCAGATCGCAGCGTTCGGGGATGACATCGCGCACCACCAGCTCCCGGTTGGAGCCCAGCAGCATGTCGGGCTCCTCAGCGGCGTCCTCGCCCTCGCGGCAGGCGGGGGCCATCACGGCGGCGCGGGTGATCAGCACCTCGCCGGGCAGCACCGGCAGCTGGTCGGCCATTTCGCCGTGCAAGGCGCGGCGGGCAATCGGCACCAGCTGCTCGAGGGAGCGGTTGGTGTAGCAGAGGATGCGGGCTAGATCGGGGTTGTCGGTTTCGGCGCTGCGGCGCAGGGCGGCCTGGGCGGCTTGCAGCCAGGCGCCGCGCTCCAGCAGGGCCACCTGACCCGTGGCGGTGCGGATCGGCGGCAGCGGCGGCGGCTTGCGGCAGGGCAGATCGCCCTGGCGCAAGCCCGAAGCCAGGCGCAGCACCGGCCCCTGGTGACGCACCACCTGACGCAACTCGGCCCGGCTGGCCCGGCCCAGGCTGAACACCGGGCTCACGGGTTCACCAACCGGCGGCAACTGGGCCGGATCGCCCACAAACACCAGCCGGGTACGAAAAGGGTGGGCGCAGCGCAAGCTGATCTCCAGCAGGGTGGAGTCCACCATCGAGGCCTCATCGATCAGCACCAGGCCCAGGTGCTCGAGGGCGACGGCGGTTTGCTCGGTTTCCTCGCAGCGCTCGATATCGCGCTGGCGCTTGAGCTTGAGGCGCAGCAGGCGGTGAATGGTGGAAGGAAACCAGGTGGGCGAAAGGCCAGCCCCAGCCAGGTAGGAGCGCAGCACACCCACGGCCTTATGGGTGGGGGCCACCACGGTCCAGCAGAGCCCGGTGGCCTCCACCTGGGCCAAAAAGCGCATCGAGAGGAAGGTTTTGCCGGTGCCGGCGTAGCCGCTGAGCACAAAGGGCGTGCCATCCGCCGGAGCGGCGAGCCAAGCGGCAAAGGCCGCGGCAGCTACCTGCTGGTCGGCGGTGAGGGGCGGGGATGGTGCGCCGATATCAGCCAACCGCAGTGAACCAGCCCAATCCCTGGGCCAGGTGCAGCGGCGAACCCGCCAACACCAGGCCGGGCAAGGCCACCAGGGGCCCCATCAGGGCACCAATCAACACCTCCAGGCGGGTGTGGCCAAGATTTTCCTTAAGGAGCTTCGCGGCGGGTCCCATCTCATTAACGCGGGCGGCGGTGAGGCCAGCGGCGCGGCGCACGCCGGAGGCGTCGTAGAGCACCACAAAACAGAGCACGGCCGCCAGGGCAAACAGGGGCCCCTCAAAGCCCTGGACCCAGCCCAGGGCAGCCGTGGTGCCGGTGAGCAAAGCCGAGTGACTCGAGGGCATGCCGCCGGTTTCCACCAGCACCCGGGGATTCCAGCGGCGATGCACCACCAGCTCAATCACCAGCTTGGAGAGCTGGGCAACGCCACAGGCCGCCAGGCCCCACCAGAGCACGCCGTTATCGAAGACGCCAATCAGCACGGGGTTACTCATCGGTCGCGGCTCGTGATGTAGTCGGCTAAGGCCAGCAGGGGCGCGGCACTGGCGTGCCAGGGAGCCAGGGCCGCCTTGGCCTCGGTCACTAGGGCATCTGCCCGCTGGCGCGATTCCTCTAAGCCCAGCAGCTTGGGGTAGGTGGTTTTGTCGGCGGTGAGGTCCTTGCCGGCGGTTTTGCCGAGCACCTCGCTGCTGGCGGTCACATCAAGGATGTCGTCGATGATCTGAAAGGCCAAACCAATGCCGCGGGCGTAAGTGCGCAGGGCGGCCAGCAGCTCCGCGGAGGCTGCGGCGATCAGGGCGCCGCTGAGCACGCAGGCCCGCAGCAGGGCGCCGGTTTTGTGCAGGTGAATGTATTCGAGGGTGTCGAGATCGACGGATTTGGCCTCGCACTCCAGATCCACCACCTGGCCGCCCACCAGGCCGGGGGCACCGGAGGCCAGGGAAAGTTCGCCCACCACCGCCAGCAACCGCTCGGGCGGCACGCCCGGGCTGCGCAGCGCCACCATTTCAAAGGCGCGGGTGAGCAGGGCATCGCCGGCCAGGATGGCGTTGGCTTCGCCATACACCTTGTGATTGGTGGGGCGGCCGCGGCGCAAGTCGTCGTTGTCCATCGCCGGCAGGTCGTCGTGGATCAGCGACATGGTGTGCACCATCTCCAGGGCCACCGCCGTGGGCATGGCCAGTTCGCTGTCGCCGCCAGCCAGCTCACAGGCCGCCAGGCAGAGGATTGGCCGCAACCGCTTGCCACCGGCCAGCAGCGAATAACGCATGGCCTCGCGCAGGGATTCGGGCCGCTCCGGCCCCAGGGAGCCATCAAGGGACGCCTCCACCCGCAGGCGGGTCGCCTCCAGATAGGCGGCGAAATCAAAGGGGCTGGAGTCCGCCGCGGTCATGGAGCTTCGGCCAGGGGCCTCCGTGCTAACGGGATTCTCTCAGGCGGGGTGGCGCAGGGTGCTCAAGAGCGCGGAACGTTGCGGCCGAGGTCTCTAGCTTCCCATTAAGGCACCAGATCGCCCAGGCCATGGTCGAGCCCGGCGCGGCGGCACCAAGCCACCACGGTGTTCACCAGCAGCATGGTGACGGTCATCGGGCCGACGCCGCCGGGCACGGGGCTGATGGCGCTGGCGAGCGGCTCCACCTCCTCGAAGCGCACATCGCCGCAGATGCCGCTCTCGGTGCGGTGAATGCCCACATCCACCACCACCGCTCCGGGCTTGACGTGCTCGGCGCCGACCATGCGCGGCCGGCCGGCGGCCACCACCAGCACGTCGGCCTGGCGGGTGAGGGCGGCCAGATCGGGGGTGCGGGAATGGGCCACCGTGACGGTGGCGTCGGCGGCCTGCAGCATCAGCGCCATGGGCTGGCCCACCAGGATGCTGCGGCCCACCACCACGGCCCGTTTCCCTGACAGGGCCACGCCGTAGCGAGCCAGCAGGGCCATCACGCCAGCGGGCGTACAGCTGCGCGGCCCCGGCTCGCCCTTAAGCAGCCGGCCAAGGTTGAGGGTATGAAGCCCGTCGGCATCCTTCTCCGGGTCGATCGCCAGCAGCAGGGGCCCCTCGTCGAGGCCGGCAGGCAGGGGCAGCTGCAGCAAAATGCCGTCACAGAAGGAATCGGCGTTGAGCCGCTGCACAGCCGCCAGCACCTCGGCCGCAGTGGCGCCAGCATCAAGGTGAGCGCCCAGGCTGTTTATGCCCACCCGAGCACAGGCCTTCTCCTTATTGGTCACATAAACGCCGCTGGCGGGGTCGTCGCCCACCCGCAACACCGCCAAACCAGGCGGACGACCCACTGCTGCCAGCCGCTCAGCAATCGTCGCCTGCAACCGGAGTTCGAGCTCACCGGCAAGCTGGCGGCCGTCCAGACGAGTGGCCATGGTGCGAAAAACAAGCACGCTTCCCCAGCTTGCAATCCCAGGTGGTCTAGGGCCCGCTAGCGTTTTGAAATGGTGTTAAGGCAGCTGCGATCCCTGTGGCGGCAGCTATTGCGGCTGGAGTATCCGCGGCAATCGCCGGGGATTTGGCGCAGCAGCGACACGATTTTTATTTTGCTGATTTGCGCCCTGGTGGCGTTGGTGTCGAGTTGGCCCTGGCTGACGGAGCCCAACCTGCGCCCCGGCATGGAAGCTCCCTTCACGGTCCGGGCGCCGCAGGCGGCCAAGGTGGTCGACAGCAACGCCCTCGAGGAACGGCGCCAGCAGTTGGTACCTCGCAGCACGGTGCAGGTGGTAGACGAGCAAACCAACCGCCGGCTGCGCCAGAAGTTGGAGCAGGGCCTGCAGGCGGTAGAGCAGCAGGCCAAATCAGACCAACAGCGCATCGAACCTTTGGCAATCACCGCCGAGGAGCGCAACTGGCTGCGGAGCGCAGGTGGAGCCGAGATCACGGCCTGGGCTCGAGAGGTACGCCAAGCCCAGCTGCGCATGCTCAGCCAGGGTCTGGCGCCTGGGTTGGCAGAAGGCCAGTTGCTGCAGGCGGCCACCCTGCAGCTCGAGTCCCTGGCACCACTGCCGCGAGGGCTAGGGGCACGGCTTTTGGCCAGTTCCCTGCAGGGCTACTCAAACCTGCGCAATGATCCGGTGCTGAGCCAGCGGCGCATCGAGGCGCTAATCACCCAGCAGGGGATCCCCACTATCACTGTGCAGCAGGGCGACCTGATTACCCGCCAGGGCGACACGATCAATCCCCAGGCCTTTGACGTGCTCGATTACTTCGGCCTGGTGAACCGACGACCGCGGCCCCTTGCCTGGATCGGTCACTTCCTGGAAGCGCTGGCCATGGCGGGGGTGCTAGTGCTGGTGCTGCGCCGCTGGCGAGCCTGCCTGGAGCCGCGGCAAGCCCTGCTGGCCCTGGGGGCCCTGCTGGTGGTGCAAGGTTTTGCCCTTTGGCTGGGCCCGCTGGCGAGTCCCCTGGTACTGCTGGTGCCACCGGCGTTGCTGCTGGCCCAGGGCCTGGGCACCCCTAGTGGTTTGGCCTGGCTAGCAGCAGCCAGCTTGCTGTGGCCAATGCCGATCACAGCCATCACAGGGATGCGGCTGTTGGTTGCGGCGACGGTGGGAAGCATGGCGGCATTGGCGGCGGGACGGCAGCGCAGCAGGGCCGAACTGCTGCAACTGGCGGTGCTGCTGCCAGGTGCGGGCCTGCTGCTGCAATGGCTACTACTGCAATGGCAACTGCAGGGGCCTGGGGTGGTGGCCCAGGTGGACCTGCTGAGCGAGGCCGTGCTGCTGGGCGGGCTGCTGATGGGGGGCCTCCTGCTGGCGCCGCTAGTGGAAACCTTCTTTGGGCTGGTGACACGGGCACGGCTGATGGAGTTGGCCGACCTGCAACGGCCTTTGCTGCGCCGGCTCTCAGTGGAAGCACCGGGCACCTTCGAGCACACCTTGATGATCACCGGCTTGGCGGAGGAGGGGGCCCGGGCAATCCATGCCGACATCGACCTGGTGCGCACAGGGGCGCTCTATCACGATGTGGGCAAGCTGCATGGCCCCGAGTGGTTTATCGAGAACCAGGGGGAGGGCAGCAACCCTCACGACACCCTTGATGATCCCTTTGCAAGCGCCGCCATCCTGCAAGCCCACGTGGATGAGGGGCTGAAGCTTGCCCGCCGCTACCGGCTGCCGCGGCCCCTGGCCGACTTCATCCCCGAGCACCAGGGCACTTTGAAGATGGGCTACTTCTTGCACCAGGCGCGGGAGCGGCAACCGTCCGTGGCCGAGGAGAGCTTCCGCTATCGGGGGCCGGCGCCCCGCAGTCGGGAGACGGCGATCTTGATGCTGGCGGACGGCTGCGAAGCGGCCCTGCGCTCCTTACCGCCCGGCACTAGCGAAAGCGAGGCTCGCCAGATGGTGCGGCGCATCATCGAAGCCCGCCAAGACGACCACCAGCTAGCCAATAGCGGCATCAGTCGGGCCGAACTGGAACTACTGATCGGGGCCTTCGTGCGGGTGTGGCGGCGGATGCGCCACCGCCGCATCGCCTACCCGATCCCGGCCCGCAAGGGCTACAGCGCCTAAGAGCCTAAGGAGCGCAGCTTGCGCTCCAGCACAATCCCGGCGGGCACCAGGGTGACCAGGTTGGCCACGATCAACGGTCCATCGCGGGTGCACACCCCGTAAACAGCCCACAGGGCGATGCCGGCGGTGAACAGGCCGTACATGCGCAGGGAGATGCCGCTGGTGTTGCCGCTGCGCAGGGTCTTGATGGCCTGGGGGAAAAAGCTCAAGGTGGTGAGCAGCGCCGCCAGGTATCCAAGAGCGCGCACGGCAGGACTGACTAGAGGGGCGGCCATGGGGATGGGGTGCTGGTGCCTTCAGCATGGGGGCTGGACCGCGATCCTGCCCCACCCCCATGACATTGCTCAGCTTCCGCGAGCTCCAGGCCCAGCTGCAGCCGCACTGGGGCCAGAGCACTGGAGCCCAGGGGGGAGATGTGGACATCTTGATGGTGCCGTCGCTGTCGATGGACCAGAGCCAGATGGACCTGGTGACCGGCGTGCATCACTACGAGGAGCGGCAGCTTTTTTCCTTGATCCGGCTACGGGATCCGAGGGTGCGCATGGTGTATGCCACCAGCAAACCCCTGGGGGAGCTGGTGGTGGATGCAGTACTGGAGCTGCTGCCGGGGGTGCCCACCTCCCACGCGCGGCGGCGGCTGCACCTGGTCGACACCGACGACGCCTCCAACCGGCCCCTCACCGCCAAGCTGCTGGAGCGGCCGGCCCTGCTGGGGCGCATCGCCGAGCTGCTGCGGCCGGGGCGCAGCTTCATCAACTGCTTTGTGGTGAGCGACCTGGAACGCCAGCTCTCGGAGCGGCTGCAGGTGCCGTTGCTGGGCACCGATCCGGCCCTGGGCTACTGGGGCAGCAAGGCCGGCAGTCGCGAGCTGTTCGCCCGCTGCGGCGTGCCCCACCCGCCCGGCTCGGCCCTCACCCACAACCTCGACGACCTGTGCGAAGCCACCGCCGAGCTCTGGGAAACCCAGCCCGAACTGCGCCAGTGCGTGGTGAAGCTCAATGAGGGCTTCAGCGGCGAGGGCAATGCACCCCTGCCACTGGCGCCGCTACAGCTGGCCGGGCTCAGTGGCGCTGAGCGGCGACGGCGGTTGCGGCAGGCCCTGGAGGAGCTGCCGATGCCAGCAGCCAGCTGGAAGGAGCAGCTGGCGGTGCAGGGGGCACTAGTGGAGGCCTGGCTGGAGGGGGGAGAGGAGCTCAGCTCGCCCAGCGTGCAGGGCACGATTCATCCCGGCACAGCGGGTCAGGTAGAGGTGCTCTCGAGCCATGAGCAGGTGCTGGGCGGTGCCAGCGGCCAGACCTACCTGGGCTGCAGCTTCCCGGCGGCCGAGCCCTACCGGGCCGAGCTGATGCGCCACGGCCAGGCGGTGGGCGAGGCGCTGGCGGCGCAGGGGGCCCTGGAGCGCTACGCGGTGGATTTCATTGCCCGGCGTTTTGGCGACCGCTGGGATCTGCAGGCGATCGAGGTGAACCTGCGCCAGGGGGGCACCACCCACCCCTACATGGCGCTAAGCGCCATCACCAGCGGCAGCCTCGATCCAGCCAGCGGGCTGTATCACGCCCCCAGCGGCCCGGCCCTGCACTACAAGGCCACCGACAACCTCACGGCGCCGCACCTGCGCGGGCTGCTGCCGGTGGATCTGATCGACATCGTGGCGGAGGCGGGCCTGCACTTCGACCCAGCTAAGTTGCGCGGCAGCGTGTTTCACCTGCTGGGCTGCCTATCGGAATACGGCAAGCTCGGCATGACCTGCATCGGCCGCAGCGCCGCCGAGGCCGAGGCGGTGTACGCAGCCACCGAGGCCGAGCTGCTGCGGGGCGCCCGGCGGCTGGGGCACAAGGGCACTGGCTGAGTGGCTTGACAGGGGCAGCGCGATCCGGTTGGTTGAAGGGAGTATTCGAGCACCCATGCAGCGGACGGAGGTCCTCCTAAGGGCACCAATGCAGCAACGGCGCGTCACAGCAAGTCTTTTTTTTGCCACCTTGATGGCGCTAACGCTGCTGGGCTGCAATGGCGAGGAGCGGCAAAAGCGCGAGCAGGCCGCTGTCGCCGAACGGCAGCTAGATGCCCTGGTGAGCCGCTGCCGCGGCCAGCAGCCAACGGTGCAGCGTCATTTGCAGGAGCTGCAGCGCAGCAGCAGCGAGCTAGCCAATCTCAAGCAACAGGCCTACTCCCCCCTACGGAGACCCGCGGCACCAGATCCGGAGCTGCTGGCACGCTTCACCCGAGAAGACCAGGAGCTGGAGCAGGAGCGCTATGAGCAGGCGCTGGCCACCTGGCGCAGCAGCGATCGCGCCGAGCGCCGCTACTGGCAGGGTGAGCAGGAGGCCAAGCGGCAACGCAGCACGGCCCGCCAGCAGCAGGCCGAAAAAGCTCTGGTGGCCCTAGGCGTTGGCAGTACAGCGGCGGATCGCAACGCCTGGAGCCGCTGCGATGGGAAGCAACTTGCCGCAATAGCGCTACGTTTGGATAAGTAGCCTCTGGCTCCGGCATGGTCGAAAGGTCCCCTCGCCGGTCGCGGCGACCACAGCGGCGCGAGCTTTGCTGCCCAGCGCATCCGGAGCAGCGCATTGAGGGCAATGGCAGGAAGTATTTCCTGCACCTGCTCACCAGCGAGCAGCTCAAGGCCCGCGGCATGGCGGATAAGAGAGCTAAATTGGTGATCCAGGCCTATCCGGTGCTGGTGCTATCCAACGAATGGCTGGAAGAGCTGTTCTGCCCGGCTTGTGGTGGCAACCGCTGGTGCCATGTAACCAAGCACGACCGGGTGGAGCACACGGTGCGCTGGGCGCCACGGGAGCTGTGGGAGCAGGTGGCCCACGTGGATCCGGTGGTGGCCAACCCAACGGTGAGTGAATTCACGCGCAGGGAAGCGCGGCGCCACAACCAGAAACGGGCCGACGGCAAACGGATGTTTGACGCTGGCTAAGGCGCCACCAGAGCAGACCTTCGGCATCAATGCCTAGGCTCACTAGGACCAGATCAGCACTGGTGAGCGAATAAGACAACACTTCACAGAAACTGGAAGCCGGTCTCGAATAAATCCATGTTCCAAATCAATAGAGATATCGTTCTTATAGAAATAGGGATTGAAGCTATTCTTTTGAACTCAGCGTACATCCAAATCACTCTGCTGCAATCGATCTAGGTTTCCATCCCAACCTTCAAGCACGCGATTCCCTTTGATCTCCTTGTCGTCTTTTCTGCTATTGCGCTACTACTGCTGCGCAGAAGCCTACGGCTACGGTGTGAGGCAATTAATGCCTCACACCAACACAAAGGGTATTTTAGAGCTATTTTCTATATTGGGATTATGTTGCAAGGTTTGCGGCAAAGTGGATAAGAGGGACCATATACAATTTGCAAGTAAGCTAGATTGTTAAATGATGCAGGTTTATGATCCTTTGTACGACCGTTTTCTTCTTTAACTTCGATTCTTTTCCCTTCCGTATCCCCCGCATCCATCAGGGAAATTTTTGGCGTAACCCATTCTAACTTTTCTTGAGCGGGCATCAAGTAGTTGCGATCGCTCATGGGTCGGCTGAGCTCCTAGACCGATTTTTCGAATACTAGACGCACCTGCCCGAGACCTGCCGCACTCTTCAGCAACCGCCCACAAGACCCCACAACGCCCCGCCTTGACAGCCCAAAACATTCCCGAGAGCGGGAAGAACACCCAAATCCATAAGCCACTCTCCCATGCAGAAACGCCTCCCAGACCCCCCATCAACCCCCAGCAGCAGCACCTTGAGAGCACCGCAGAGGGGAGTTGAGGTGTGTTGAGGGGGTGTGCACCGCTGCCGGCACTGCGTAGCCAAAGCGATGCAGAGGGGCCGCAAAGGCCTCCTCGAGTTGCTTCAGTAGCTCTTTTGTGAGCTGCTCCTGGCCTTCGCCGCTGCGGCCAGACCTGAAAAATCGCTCACAGCCCTCCGGGCGCTCGTGAAATCCACCCTCATCGTCTTCCTTGGAGCGGAGCTTGTCAAAGCGGGTATTGGCCACAGCCTCCCGGATCAGGAGCTCCTCAGCAGGCAGGTCAAGAAAGGTGGCCAGCCGGCTGAATTGCTGCTCCGGTTTGACCAGCAAGTCTTCGTAACGCAGGAGCAGCGCCGGGATCTGCTGTTGGTCCACCCAGCTCCGCACATGGTTGGCCCAGCTGCCCATGAACTGGCGCACCTGCTGGCCGCCCCGTTTGCTCGAGCGGCACAGCCCTGCCTCCTCGTTCAACAAAAACGCCCCACAACGCTCCAGATCCCAGGAGAAGAAATGGCTCAGCGACACAGCCACATCCGCCGGATGGCGGATCACCACCACCGCCCCCCGGCAGCCCTCGGTGGGCACCACCGGCCGGCCACCGGAATCCGGGCTGGTGAAGGCATCGTGCACCTTGTGGTAACGCAGGCATTCGGCATACAGCGCCCGTTGGTGCCCCACTCGCCCTCGCACTTTGTCGAGCTCGCTCCAGCACAGATCGCTGCTGTCGATCCCGAGCTGGTCATCGAGCCAGTGGCGGCTGCTCACGATGGAGCCCGTGGCCAGATCCCAATTGAGCCGCAGCTCACGCTCCTCGGTCTCCGCCGCCGCCGTGGCCTTCGCCTGATCCAGCCCCGCCAGCCGCCGCAGCTCGGTGATGAACACCCGGCACCAGGTGTTGCCGGATTTGGGGTAGCTGGCCAGATACCAGTAGGGCTCGGGCTCGCTCATGGGGCTGCCGGCTCCAGGGCCGATTCCTCTTCGCCCGTTTCCGCCTGGGCTGCGGCCATGAGCAGATCCTGATCCGCCAGCCAGCTCTGCATCGCCCCGATCCCCGCCGGCAGGGGCAGGGTGGCCAGGGGCACCCGCTGCTGCAGCCTGGCCAGGGCCATGAAATTGGCCCCCTCCTGCCCCAGCCCGCGCACAAAGCGGGGGCGGAACGCCTGGTTGCGCAGGCGCAGCGTGGCCGCCTGCTGCCGCTGGATCCTCCGAATGGTTGCCCCCTTCCGCTCCGGCTCCCCATGGCTCCGCTGGTGGATCACATACACCGCCTGCAGCGCGGCCGCCTGCGGCGCCCGCTGCAGAGCCTCCCCCATCAGCAAATATTTGTGCATCCCCTGCCGGATCGGCGACAGAGCAGCGGGATCCAGCCCAAACGCTTTGGCGGCGTCATGCCACAACTTGATCCGGGGGATGCCCGGCAGCACCAACCCGTCGGGGTTCACCGACACCAGATCGTCGGCCAGAAGCCGCCAACCCTGCTGCAGCAGGGCGTAGGCCAAGGTTGATTTACCGGCCCCGGAATGACCCAGGCACACGATCGCCTGGCCGTCTTTTTCCATCGCACTCCCATGCAACACCAGGATGCCGCGCTGAATCAGCAGGGCCCCCACCGCCGACCCCAGCAGAAACGTGCAAATGTCTTGGTCACTCACGCCGCTGTGCTGCCGGTGCCAGGCGATGCGCACACCATCCGTGATCCGAAAGCAGCCGATGCCCTCCACCGTGAGCCGCAGATCCCCGCGGGCCATCTGCAGAAAGGCGGTGTCGTGGGGGCCTGGTGGTAGTTCGGGCCAGGTGAGGGGGTCTTCCGAAGTGATGGCAATCTCGTCCTCCAGCTCGGCGCCGGTGGGCAGTGCCGCGGTGGGCAGCTCTGGGATCAGCAAGGCTTTGGAGCGCCAGAGCAGCCCAAACGCGGAATACCGGTAGACACCCTCCGCCATGATTCCAAAAGGTCTCCCACCTATCCTCGACTCTCCCCCCAGAACTCGCAAGAGTGGATCACCGGAGTGCTTTAGAGCGGCCCAGGCTCTCCCCAGGGGTACTGCGTTGGCCCTGACGCAACCAGAAGAGAAATGGCCTCACACTACAGCTATCGACCAGCCCACCAGGGTGCTCCTGGCCCTCAGCCAGGCCGGTGGCGAGCT